>JAUNIQ010000125.1 GCA_030535275.1 Bacillota bacterium
TATTCTCCTCCGAAGCATAGAAGACAATTGTAGCAAGCTGGGCAAAGGTATAACTTTTGCTTTCTTGTTATACCGAGTTTATGGTTATACCGAACATTGCTTGGAAAAGCCTTATCTTCCTAGATCTTCCTTGAAAAAACTCGGTATAATAATGTCAAACTACCATGTGGGTTGTCTTTGCATGTTTGAGGATGCCGAAAAAAACTCGGTATAATATTTCTTCTCGGATTATGCCTAAGTTAGAATGAAGGAGGAGCAGGAGAGCCTGCGATTTCATTACAGGGAGGCATAATCATGGACAAGAACAAGGTATCCTTCAACGAACTAGTCTCCAACCTGATCACGGAAGCAACCAGATTGGGATTTTCCGGCTCATACATTTGGAGAACGCTGGTGATTGGCTGTGGAGCAGTACGAAAGTACTATAAGGCACATGGTGTTGTTTACTATAACATAGAAACAACGCTGGCATCTTTGGCAGAATCAGAAGAACGATATGTAAAAGGAGAACTGTCACATAACGGTATCATTATTACCCGCAATGCAGTCAGAAGGATGAATGAATTCTTCCTGACGGGAACGCTGCAGGCAGATTCAACACGTGTCACCACGAATTATCTGCTGCGCGGTGAGAATGAGCGCCTTGTCGAGGAATTCATTCAAGCGAGAGGTTATTCGGGGAAAGCAGGAAAAGATGCCGCCTGGGTCACACGTAAGTATCTATACTATTTTGAACAGAACGGCCACAGTTCGCTGCGGACTGTTACCATTGACCATGTCCGAGACTTTATCATGGATACTGCAGCCAAGGTGAAAACTTCCACGCTGCATGATATCTATTTGTATCTTCATGCCTTCCATCTGTTTCTTGCAGAGAATGGTATTCCTGCCCCTGACTGTGCAGACTTGTTTTCATATACGATTCACCGGGAAATGCCAATTCAGGGCTGCGTCGCAGATGATGAACTTAAAAAAGTCTTGAGCGTTATTGATGTGACAACAGAAAGTGGCGCCAGGAACTATGCAATCATCCTTTTAAGTTCCACCACCGGACTTCGTGCTTGTGATATTATCCGAATGAAACTGACGGATATAAATTGGCGTAATGCAACGATCCAGCTTAAACAAAACAAGACAGATCTGACAGTCACCGTACCATTGCTTGCAGAGCCGGCGGAGGCAGTCAAACGGTATATTTTGAAATACCGTCCGAAGGATACTGGTTGCCCTGAATTGTTTCTACGATGTAGTGCGCCTAAAACCCAAATAAGCGATGCGGTCACAATTGGAACCATGTTTAAGAAATACCAGGATTTAGCTGGTGTTGAACGTAATCCATATGATGGCAAAGGCTTTCATGGACTCCGCCGCCGTCTTGCAAAGAAATTGCTTACTACCGGAACAGCAGCACCAACCATTGCCCAGATATTAGGGCATGCGGATGTTGGTTCCACACGACAGTATTTGGTGCTGGATAACAGGAACCTGAAAGAATGTGCATTGTCATTTGATTTGATTCCGGTTGGAAGGGAGCAATTAAAAGATGAGTGAGCAATTTGTCAGCTGCTTTGGCACAGACCTATCTGACATGATTCGCCTCATGGTGGTGCAGGGTGGTTCCGAGAGCACCTATATGAGCAGGGCATCTTCTTTTGATCTCTTCTGTTATGAGCAGCATCCAGCATGTGATGAATTAACAGAAGCACTTGCGTTGTCGTGGGTCAACCGCAACACGACGAGTGCAGCAACCATCCATTACCGGGCAACCTTTCTGCGGGGCTTTGCATGTTATTTGAACAGAATCGGTAAACCGGCTTTCGTTATCCCGGACAAATACTTTTGCAGCCGCTCATTTTTTGTTCCGTATCTGTTCTCTGATAAAGAACTGACTGATTTGTTTGCAGCCATTGACCGGTTTCAGTGTCCAGGCAATCCTTTTTGCCGATTGTTCTCAGTACCTATTTCAGGTTGACCTACACATGCGGTCTCCGTCCTGGCGAGGGACGAAACCTGATGCGCTCCGATGTACACCTTGATTCCGGTGAAGTTTACATTCGCTGCTCCAAGAAAAACAAAAGTCGGGTCGTTGTTATGTCAGATGACATGCTTGCCTTGGCTAAAAAATACGCTGTCTTACTCAATGCAAATGATCCGGATGGCGAATTGTTCTTTCCCCAGAAAAATGGTCGCCCATTTTCCGCTGTTCAGATGCAAAAAAGATTTCAACATTTTTTCGTGACCGCTCATCCTCACCTGCACGCGGAGTTTGTTCCGTCTGTCCGCGTATATGATTTACGTCACCGTTTTGCGACGGCAACACTAAACCGCTGGCTGGATGAAAAGCAAGATATTCAGGCGCGACTTCCTTATTTGCAGACGTATATGGGACATACTGCTTTATCTGCAACGGCGTATTATATTCATCTTTTGCCTGAGAATCTCGTCAAATCCTCCGGCGTTGACTGGGCAGGTCTTTCCAAAGTATATCCGAATGAGGAGCTGTGGAGAGAATGAAAAAGGTAAAAGATGAAAAGCTTTTTGTCCTGATAAAGAATTTTTTGCTTGTTTACCTGCCAGTTCACCGGAGTGCGAGCCCTTCGACAGTTACGACATACAGAACAACATTGAATCAATTTCTGGCTTTTGCCGCTGACAAGAATGGCGTTCCTATTATTTCTTTGGGTTTCGGCGCATTCTCATATGAAATGGTGTCAGCATATTTGGAAAATCTTATTTCCGGTCAAGAACGGAAACCAGCTACATATAATAACCGCTTAGCTGCAATCCGTGCCTTTGTTGCATATGCTTCTGCATGCTACCCTGAATACATTTCTCAGGCTGCGGAACTTGCAAAACTGAAAGCACAACGGGATGATGCTTTAGGTAAAGTGGAATATATGTCCGAGAAGGCAATTCAAGCTTTACTGAATGAGCCTTTACAGGAAAGTCGTCTCGGATTGCGGGATATGTTTCTCATGGTACTCATGTATGATTCAGGTGCCCGAATTCAGGAAGTGCTCCACATCCGATTGTGTGATTTGTCCTTGGGTGACAATGCGAAAGTCACATTGTTTGGAAAAGGAAAGAAAGTTCGGATCGTGCCTATTTCAGCAGAGACCGTTAAGCTGTTGGAAGTATATTTGGGAAAGTATCACCATGGTACGCCTGATACCAGTACGGATCTCCTCTTTTATGCGATGCACGCCGGTGAAAAAAGGCCGCTGAGTGATGATGCTGTCCGGCTCCGTTTGCAGAAGTATGCTGATTCTGCCAGAGCAAAATGCCCTGAAGTTCCGGAACATGTGCATCCACATATGTGGCGGCATTCCCGCGCAATGCATTTATAC
>JAUNIQ010000126.1 GCA_030535275.1 Bacillota bacterium
GCTCATATTCAGCCGCCTTCTCGGTATTTTCCAGAACCCAGACATATCTGAGTCCATCATATTCGGGCCTGCTCTTCATGTATTCATAAATGGCCCTCGGATTGTCCCCGTACTGCCTGCCCATAAAGGTCTCAAACAGCACAAGCTTCTCATCCACCTTGATTTTTTTTGCTATTTTATTGTACTCCTTTTCCTCAAGCTTCCACTTTACTCTTCTGACCAGCAGTCTGAGTTTTTCATGCTTCTTGAGATAATTTCTAAGATGCTTCTTAATTGTTTCCATTAACTGTCTCCACTATGAATTCTGCCAGTTTTTCTGTGCAGTTTTCAGGATCAATCTCTATATACTTATCCCTGAATGCCCTAAGCCTGTCAAAGTCGTATTCCCCTTCAATCATATGGGCAATGTCTTCAGCCCTATCGGAAGAACACCATTCCATCTCCTCAAGGGGATTGATGTTTATTCCGGTTTCCTCCTGATACCTGTCAATGTCATATACGTAAAAATACATTGGCTTGTTTAGAAGTGTTGCTTCCACTCCAAGCGCAGAGTAATCAGTTATTACATGATCACAGATTTTCAGCCACTGACCGGTGCTGTATTCCTCACCGAAGTCAACACCTTCTTCATCAAGGATTCTGTCAAGAGGATGCAGCTTTACCACCAGACGGTATCTGTCACTGTCAATAGCCTCAGCCAGAGGAGCCAGCTCAACGGGTCTGACCTTCCTGAGGGTAGGTACATAGAGCACAATTTCTCTTTCGTCCTTCATCTCTGCCTTTGCATGACTGACCATTTCCTCCTCGGGTTCTATCATTTTCTCGAGGCGGGGCAGTCCGAATAAACGAAGTCTGTCCTCTGTGGTGTCAAAGCCCTGACAGAACAGCCTGCCCGTAGCCATGCTCGGACAAATTACATAGTCATAATTTCTGTGCATGCACATGACTCTGGCAGTTTCGCTCGAATGACCCGAAGGCTTGTCCAGACACTGGTATCCGAACTTCTTGATTGCAGCCGATGAGTGCCATATCTGAATAATCCTGGTTCCGGTCTTGTGCTTCAGAACGCTTGCCGCGATGCAGTACCCATCGACTACCACAGTCTTTGAACTTGCAATTGCGTGCATCTGTCTGAGCATGTGAAAAGCGTACCCGATGCCGCCAACCATCTTTACAAGTACAGTCAGTTCAAGCTCGGGATGCTTTTCTCTCAGATAGTCCTCCAGTGCTCTGATGTCTTCAGGCTTCTGCTTACTCTGCCGTGACAGTATAGCTATTTTGTTTTTCTGTGGAAACAGCTTGATCGGAGCGTAGGCCGCCCTCATCATTCCCACAGCCAGCTTAGCTGCTACGCTCATTTCCGGATTATTCGTACTGAAGCTTCTGAATCAGTTCGTACAGTGCTGCTGCTGAATTGAAGTTTTCAGGAAGCAGGTCATTTACGTTAATTTCAACGCAAAATTCATCATTAACGTCTGTTACGATGGCAACGATGTCCAGTGAGTCCAGCATTTCGTTGTCAATCAGCTTTGTTTCAGTTTCGAAATCAATGTCAGGTCTGACTTCGCTCATGATTCTAAGTAATTCTTCCATTTGTCTCTCCTTTTTATTTAAATTTCTTCTTTAAGTTTTACCCTGTCAATCTTGCTGTTCTTATTCATAGGCAGCTTGTCATATCTCTTGAAGATATTCGGCCACATGTACTTCGGCAGCTTTTCTCCAAGAAGCTTTACTATTGCCCTGGTATCTTCACTGGCTGACTGATAGAAGCATACGATCTTACCGCGCTTCTCATCATACAGGCAGCATGATGTTTCAATAAACGGAATGGCATTCAGAGCAACTTCTATTTCACCAAGCTCTATGCGGTGTCCCATGTGCTTAATCTGGAAATCTCTTCTTGATGCAAAGACAAGATCGCCGTTCTCGTTATAATAAGCCATGTCTCCTGTTGCATAAATCTTGCTTTCATACTGAGTTATATCCGGATTCTGAATAAAAGCGTCGTCTGTCTTTTCCTTGTTGTTCCAGTATCCCAGCGCGAGGCTCGTTCCTGCTACACACAGTTCTCCAACCTCGTCCTGTTTTGTAACGAGATGTTTTCTTTCTTCGTCAAGAAGGAGTATTCTCGTATTCGGAAATGCCTTTCCTATAGGAAGTGCCTTCCATTCGTCCTGCTTGCCGTTTACAACGAAGTATGTGCAGTTGCAGGTAATTTCTGTAGGTCCGTAGAGATTTACGTACATAGGTTCAGGCACATTTTCTATCCAGTAGTTCAGCGCCTTGACCGGCATCACCTCTCCGGAGAACATGATGTATCTGATATCCGGTTTCTGCTCCATGGCGTCGAGGGCCTTGAAGTCAGAAACTATTCTCAGTGCGGATACCGCCCAGATCATGGTGTTGATCTTATATTCACACAGGAAGTCCAGAAGCAGCTTAGGAAGCATGAAGAGCTTCTTCGGTACAACTACAACTGTTGCTCCGTTCTTCATTGAATTGTAAATGTCCTTTACAGATACGTCGAAGTCGAATGGTGCCTGATTTCCGTGAACCATTTCAGAGTCGAATCCAAACGTGTCGGTAAATGCTTCAACCATGTCTACAACTGATCTGTGACAGATTACCACTCCTTTTGGAACGCCTGTTGAACCTGATGTGAAGATTCCGTAAAGAGGATCGGTATCAACCGAATTCTTCCTTATTTCTGCCAGAAGCTCCTCGTCAATTTCTGCCTTTGCGATTATCTCATCCAGAACAATGGCACCTTCTATTGCCTTGCTGCTGTCATTTCTGCCATCCAGAACTGCAACAGGCTCCAGAGTGTTATAAATCAGTTCAACTCTTTCTGCCGGCATGGTATTGTCAATCGGCACATAGAAGTTTCCGCTATAGACTATGCCCATGAATGCGATAATCGATCTGATGTTCCTGTCAATGATTACGGCAACAGGTCTGTTTCTCTGACCTTCAGTTTCATTCTTTGCCAGATATGTGGCTATTGCCTTTGCCTGAGTAACATATTCGCTGTATGTTACCTGAGTGTTTTCGTCTCTGAGAGCAATCTTGTCAGGATTTTTCGCTGCACTCTGCTCCAGATAATCCAGTACGTTTCTTACCATCTCGTCTCCTAAAATTCTCTATAAATAAATACTGTAGGGTCATAGCTTGGTCCATATACTCCCAGAAGAAGTACAATGAGGAACAGCGCTATGTACAGTGCCCATCTGATGAGCATTCCCTTCTCGTCAATGAACTCACGCATTTCAGCATCTGTTTCCTTGTCGGAAGCTCCCGATGCCATGGCGATAATCTGTGCTCCGCCGCCGT
>JAUNIQ010000127.1 GCA_030535275.1 Bacillota bacterium
GCTGCAGCTGATTTTCCAGCTTAACTTTTGTCTGAAGGAGCCTGGCCGTCTGGGCTTCCAGATCTTCAAGTCTCTCTTCTTACAGAGGAACAACTGAATATACTGTACCGTATGATACACCTTCTTCTTTTTCTATCAGATGTTCATACACCCTCATTATCTGAACAAGTCTCCCTGCTCTGCGCTTATCCACCAGTACAAGAAGAAAATTCATAAACACGTCACTGATCTTTCCTGCGAAAATGTTCTCAAGAACTTCCTTTTTTTCGGATGCAGAAATTCCCGGATACTCCATGAATTTTCTGAAATCTTCATTTTCGTTCATGACAGCAAGCACGTCCTTTGCATCCGCCAGTATTTCCTTTTCCTTTTCGGTCTCTCTGGCCGCTTCACGAAGAGCACTGCCGTAGACCATATCTACGCTCTGCTCTGCCATGATGCACTCCTCGCTTTCTGAATAGCATCGTCAATAATGCTTTCCTGACCGATTTCGGAAACTTCACGCTCAACAATCTGACTGGCGACCATCATGCCTATCTGGGCAATCTCCTGACGCATGTCGTCCATGGCCTTTTCTCTTTCCAGCTGGGCAGTCGCCCTAGCGTTGCTGATTATGTTAGCTGCTTCCGCTCTGGCTTCTTCTATGATGTGCTGTGCCTGTGCATCGGCTGTAGCCTTTGCATCCCTGATAATTTCGCGACCCTCTTCCTCAACGTTTGAAATGCGCTTTGTATAATCTGCCATCTTGGCATCAGCACGTTTGTTCATGGCCTCCGCAACATCGATCTTATCTCTGACTGCATTGGCCCTGTCATCCATGAATTTCTTGATTTTTTCCCAGAAGAACTTTTTAAGTATGATGTATAGAATGAAAACGTTAATGAGAATCATCAGAGATGTCCAGTTGATCTCAATCAGCCCTGTATGAAATTCCATACTTCAGTCCTCCTTTCCTGTATCCTTGTAAACAATAGTTGTGCTTTTCGCAAAAGCTGTAAAACTTTACATGAGCGGATTAGCAAACAGCAGCATAATCGCAATAATCAGTGCGAAGATACCTGCAGTTTCTGTAAGTGCTACACCAATCAGCATCAGCTTCAGAAGAGTACCCTGAGCTTCAGGCTGACGAGCAGTACTTTCTACTGTTTTACCTGCGTTATAGCCTATGCCGATTCCTACGCCTGTCATGGCAATCATTGCAAGGCCTGCACCCAGTGCCGACATAGCAGCAATTAAATCTGTTCCTGTTAATCCTGTCATCTTATTTCCTCCTTCGATTTATGTAAGTATTTTTGTATAGAATTTACTGTGTTATTAATCACTCTCCACCGGATGTCTGCCGTTATCGATAAATACCATTGTCAGCATGCAGAAGATATATGCCTGCAGGATCGGCTCGAACATATCGAACCAGAAGTTCAGTGGCAGTGGTATTGCAATCTGCAGGAACGGTACCGGTGCCAGTATCAGTGACAAGGTCTTCAGGCCACTGTACACCAGCGACATGATGATCACTCCTGCCAGAATGTTACCGAAGATTCGGCAGGCCAGCGTAACCGGGAACATGGATTCACTTATGATGTTAAGTGGAAGCATGAACGCATACGGTGAGGAAAGTTCCTTGATATACCCTACAGCTGTCTGTGCCTTTACTGCGTTGTAGTGAATCAGTATGAACGTTACCAGCGCCAGCGGTGCTGTGCAGTTCAGGTCCGCAGTAATCGGTCTCAGTTCCAGAAGTCCAAGCATGCTGCCCATTCCCAGGAACACAATCAGCGTTCCAATATACGGCGCGAACTTCTCGCTGACATCACCCATTACATCCTTTACCATGTTGTAGACGAAGCCTACCAGAAGTTCTCCGACTCCCTGGGCTCCACGTGGAACCTGGGTCATCCTGCGGGTAGCAAAGTATGCGAATATTAAAATACAGATACTAATTATCCAGCCGAAGCAGACTGTTTCAGTTACGTCTACCGGCCCTATTGAGAATATGACTCGTGGTCCTAATTCCATGATGTCACCTCCAGTTCTCATCCTCATCGTCATAGACGCTTAGATCATTCCATTTCTTTGGAACCGTCCAGTCATTAAGAGGATTCTTTTTCTTTTTAAAGAAGTTGTACACTATTCCATAAAGGACTATTATTCCAAAGTGCACCGTGATGAAACCGAAACCGCATCCGGCTCCACTTCTCAGACTGATTCTTATGCAGATAAAAAAAGACACCGCATACAACACCAGTCTGATAACATATCCCAGAATAACCGGGGCTTTCTTCTCCTTCTCCAGAAGATGTCGTCCTGATTGGACAAGGATTATAAAACCTATGATTGAAATAGCAGTTCCAATAAGAAGCCCTGCGGTAAAAGCCGCATCCGGGCCTATAACAAACAAAGAAATTATCTCAGCCAGTGCTGCCATGAGGCATGCGTAAAGTATTATCTCATTTCTAAACTTCGTAAGATTAGTCAATTTTATGTACTATTCGACCTCCCAACGTCACGCTTGTGAAACTACTTTCATATCAACGCTAATTATACACTTTTTTGCTATGATTTCAACACGTTTTTGATAGTCTTAAATTTCACAAACCCAGTAGTCCCTTGGTGTTAAGCCGTTTATGGCCATTTTAAAATTTTAAAAATGCGTCAAAAACATAACAATCTTGCGGTGCCATTTTCACAGTTTTGCCCATCGTGTATACAATATATTCAGCATTTTATCGCCTTAAAACATTACTATTTTGCTATATTAACGTCAGTTTTCAGCATTAAAAAAAGAACTATCGCATCGGTTTCCGATACAATAGTTCTTTGTCTGATGTTCAGTTTTATTTTTTGTCGATTGTTGAGAACACTTCTTCGATAACTCTCAGCGCCGCCCAGCATGTAATGTCGTTGGAGTCAAGCGGTGGTGCCATTTCCACGATATCCATGTTCTTAATAGGCAGATTCTTGATTATGTATCTTACAAATTCAATGAGTTCTCTTGAAGTGATTCCTCCGGATACAGGTGTACCTACGCCCGGTGCAAAAGCCGGATCCAGCACTCCGATATCAAGTGAGAAATACACACTGTCATAATTCTTGAACTTGTTGTATATAATTTTGCAGCATTCCTGGAATCCCTTGTAAAACACATCTGATGCCGAAATCATAGTAATGTCCTTGTTACGGTGCAAAAGCTCAATTTCCTCAGCTTCTGCAGCACGTATTCCCAAAAGCAACAGATCTTCAGGATCAATTACGTCGTCCAGAGCTCTCTTTGCAACATTCGCATGGGAAAAAATCTTGCC
>JAUNIQ010000128.1 GCA_030535275.1 Bacillota bacterium
CCCTTTCCTAACTTGAACTCGTCATTAAAATCTTTGAAAGTATCAAAATAATGAACTGTTGGTACTAATTTTAAAGCCTGCATAATAATTACCTCCTTGTAATATCTGCATTCAATATTTAGTTATTAATATTTCTGGTGGAACATTTCTTCCATCTGATCCTTCAGTTCAGGTCTGAAATCAGGATGTGCGATGTCGATAAGTGCTCTTGCCTTGTCAGCATTTGACTTACCCCACAGGTCAGCAATACCATACTCAGTAATAACATATTCTGTGTCATTTCTTGAGTCAGTAACAACCTGCTTGTCAGCCAGGTGAGCAGTTATCTTTGAAATCCTGGTTCCATCCTTCTTAACTGTCATTGATGGCATTGCGATGATACCTACACCTTCGCCGTCTCTTGCCATGGCAGCACCACGGATGAAGTCAACCTGTCCGCCGACACCTGAGAACTGCTTGTCTCCGCCCATTGTATCTGCAGCAACCTGACCATAAAGGTCACAACCCAGTGCGCCGTTGATAGCTACCATCTTTGAGCAGTTCATGATGATTGCAGGATGGTTTACATAGTCAACAGGCATGAGCTTTACTGCAGGGTTGCGATCGCAGAACTGATACAGTTCCTTTGTACCCATGATAAAGTTTGCTACCATAACATCCTTGTCAAATGCCTTCATTGTGTTATCGATAACGCCTTCGTTATAAAGCTGCATTGCGCCATCACCCAGCATTTCTGAGTGAAGTCCGAGGTGCTTCTTATTCTTCAGCTGTGCACATACTGCATCAGGTATTGATCCGATACCAAGCTGCAGTGTTGCGCCGTCCTGAATAAGGCTTGCACAGTACTTGCCGATTTCAGCTTCAACATCACCTACCTTGCCGAGTGGCAGAGCCGGAAGTTCTTCATCATATTCAACAATTGCATCTGCATATTTCATTAATGGGAATACTGCATCACCATATGTGAAAGGCATGTTGTTGTTAATCTGAGCGATTACTGTCTTTGCTGACTTTATTGCCTGAATTGTATAGTCTCCGGAAACACCTGTTGAAACATAACCGTGAGCATCTGGTGCCGATACCATAATCATTGCTACGTCAACAATGACTCTTCCTTCTCTCATCAGTTCAGGAAGTTCATGGAAGAAGAATGATGTGTAATCTCCCCATGAATTACAAGCTTTTCTTGTCTGTCCTGAAAGGAACCACATATTAGGGTGGAAGTTTTCTTTGTACTCTTCCTTGCAGTAGTCTCCAGGGCCCAGTGAGAACATGTGAGAAATCTCAACGTTCTTGTAATTGGCAGCGTTTCTTACCATTGCACGAACCAGTTCTTCAGGTTCTCCAACGTCATGCTGGAATACTACCTTGTCACCGGATTTTATAAGCTTAACGGCTTCATCTGATGTCATTTTTTTTGCATCATAAAGCTCTTTCCAATTATTCATTTAAAAAAATCCTCCGTATTAATATTCCTGAAGCTTAGCTTCAAGTTTTGATTTTATATTTTCAATATGGTCCTCAGACCACATTTTGAAAACTTCATCATTGACAGTGTACTGGTCAATCAAAGGACAGCATGCGGTGCATCCTCCTATTACGAGAAGCTGGTCGTAATCGACATCCTCTTCAGCATATTCAAAATCAATCTCAGGCAAATCAACCTTGATTTTGCGGTATGCATCGCCCCTCTGATAGTGGGGATTACAGCCTCCGCAGAATTTTACTCCGCATTTCATGTTAATTAATTAACTTTCCTTTCTAAAAGACTGGGCCGCTCTGATTTTCAAAGCGGCCCTACCGGTCACTGTCTACTGATATCGGCCTCTATCAATTATTTGATTCCGCAGATATCCTTAGCAAGCTGCTTCTTGCCTTCGATGTTGCCCTGTCTCTGGATCATGATTCTCTGAGCCTGAGGTGAGCCTGCACCGTGCATTGATTCAGTTCTGTAACCAACTGCTGCTGCGCCGAGGCACATGTTTTCGATCAGTCTCAGAACTCTCATTCTTTCTACTGTTGTGCATGATGGAGCTGCAGCATAGAACTTGTTGCAGATTTCTCCGATTGTTTCGCCGTTTCTGCCTACTGCCAGGTCTGACTTGAAATCAGTTTCTGAAGGCATTGTTACCATCAGGCCGCCTGCGATATCTTCTGCCAGTCTAACGATTTCATAAGGGAATCTTGTAACATTCTGCTTACATACGTTAGCCAGGAGCAGGTCAATCTGATAGTTACCGGCTTCAGTTGGATAACCTTCTGCTGAGCATGCGATACCGCAGCAGAACAGAGTTTCATTCAGATGAGTCATTTCGATGAGCTTATCCTTAACGTGTGATGCCTTCTGAGCGCCATTGTATTCAGCAGCCAGAGCAGCAGCTCCGATAAGAACGTCACCTACGCCAACCTTGCAACCGCCGTATGACTGTCTGTGGTATCCTGCAAATCTTTCAACAACCATTCCTGCGAATTCATATTCGCCTGCCAGGAAGATGTATTCATTTGGAATAAATACGTCGTCGAATACTACGAGTGCTTCCTGTCCGCCAAACTTAGCGTTACCGAGGTCAACGTCAGCGCCTTCTTCAAGCTTTCTTGTGTCGCATGACTGTCTTCCGTAAATCATGTACATGCCTTCAGCATCTGATGGGCAAGCAAATGCTACTGCGAAATCAGCATCTTCTTCTCTCATAGCCTGTGTAGGCATTACGATGTGCCAGTGTGAGTTGATTGAACCAGTCTGGTGGCACTTAGCTCCGCTAACTACGATACCGTCAGGTCTTCTTTCCTTAATGTGAACAAACAGATCCTTGTCCTTCTGAGCGTGTGGTGCAAGACCTCTGTCGCCCTTAGGGTCTGTCATGGCTCCGTCTACTACCAGGTCCTTTTCCTGAACCATCTTCAGGAAGTTAACGAAGTTTTCATGATACTTTGTGCCATATGCCTTGTCGATTTCGAAAGTCGTTGAGAATGTAGCGTTGAACGCGTCCATACCAACGCATCTCTGGAAGCATCCTGCAGTCTTCTGTCCGCAAAGTCTTTGCATCTTAACCTTGTTTCTCAGGTCTTCTGTGCTCTGGTGCAGATGAGCAAATCTGTTTACTGTTTCGCCAGTCAGATTTGACTTAACTGTCATGAGGTCCTTGTATTCAGGATCCTGAGCCAGATCATAAGTAACCTTTACACAGTTGATTGAAGGTCTGATAATTGGGTGGTCTACCCAGTTGTCAATCTTTTCACC
>JAUNIQ010000018.1 GCA_030535275.1 Bacillota bacterium
TTTCTTCGGATGAGGACCAGATTATTGATTCGGTAAACAATCAGATTAGCGATGCAAATGCTGAAATTCAGAGCAGCGCTCAGGAAGTAAACAGCCAGATTAATGTTCTTGAAGGTACAAAGGCAAGCCTGATGGAAATATCATCTGATGCTGAAAAGCTGGGTGCTATTAAGGGCTTTATTGAGGATGGAACTACCGTTTCCGGAGTTCAGCTTCCATCATGGTATCAGATGGGAACAGTCCTCGAAAGTTCATTTAACAGCAGTGAAATTGACCCGCAGACATATCAGCCAAAGGACGGTCCGCTTGTACTCGGTGTAAAGGACCTGGCAAACGGCATGGACCAGCTTGAAGGCAAGACAACTCCACTGGTTAACGGTATCGGAGAGCTTGACAGCGGTGCATATCAGGTAAGCGAAGGCATGGAACAGCTCTACAATCAGGGAATAAAGAAGATTGTTGATCTTTACAATAAGGACCTGAAGGGAGTTGTCAACGGACTTAACAGTGTAATGGATGCCGGCAAGGGATATAAATCATTCACAAAGCTGCCGTCAAACATGGACGGAAGTGTTAAGTTTATCTACAAGACTAAGATTAGCGAACAGTAAGACGAAGGCTAACGAATAGTTTGTTCGTTATTTAACCTGAACACGGTTTTTCTGAAATTTTCGTTTCGGAAAAGCCGTGTTTTTACTTGTGTCAGAATAGTAAAATCTCTCTTGAATATAAACTTTAAAAGTGTTAGCATATTAAGGTGTATTTCGTGTGGGAATGTGAAAATACATATATATGAAAAAAACAGATTAGAAAACGGGCAGTAAAAGGAGACAAAATGCAGGAAAACAAGATGGGCACAATGCCGGTAGGCAGACTTATATTATCAATGTCATGGCCGGCTATATTATCAATGCTGATTCAGGCCATGTACAACGTGGTTGACAGCTTTTTCGTGTCCAGACTGGGCGAAGATGCCCTGGCTGCAATTACATATATTTTCCCGGTTCAGATGCTTATGATTTCATGTGCAATCGGAACGGGTGTAGGCATTAATTCCCTCATAGCAAGAAGACTGGGCGCCAGAAGGTATGAGGAAGCCGACATGGCTGCCAGCCACGGTTATAGACTGGCTTTCTTTAACTGGGCATTCTTCTGCATTATGGGAATATTTGCAGCTGGTCCGCTCATGAGAGTAATGACAAACACTCCGTACATAGTTGAAGAGGGTACGAAATATCTGTCAATTATCATGATCGGTTCGCTGTTCATCTTTGTTCAGCTCATTTCAGAGAAGATTCTGCAGGCCACAGGAAATATGATATTCCCGATGCTCTGCAGCATGACAGGAGCGGCAACAAACATCGTATTTGACCCGCTCCTCATATTCGGTATTGGACCTTTCCCGGAAATGGGTGTAACGGGAGCTGCTGTAGCTACTGTATTCGGTCAGTTCCTGTCAATGTGCCTGGGACAGTATCTGCTCTTTGGAAAGAAGCATCCTGTCAAGGTCAAGCTCAGAGGCTGGAAGTGGCAGGGCAGCATATGCAGAGAGATATATGCAGTCGGATTTCCGGCAATTCTCATGCAGTGCATAGCTTCTGTAATGCAGTTCAGCATGAACATGATTCTCAGATCATTTTCGGAAACTGCCGTTGCGGTCATGGGTGTTTACGGAAGACTGCAGTCATTCATATTCATGCCTGTATTCGGACTGAATCAGGGCGTAATGCCGATACTGGGCTTCAACTATGGAGCACGCAATAAAAAGAGGCTCTTCGAGGGCTACAAAAAAGGATTTTTAATAGCATTTACTATAATGGCTATCGGACTTCTCATATTCCAGCTGTTCCCGCATCAGCTTCTCAGCGTATTTAATGCACAGGGCAGCCAGGAAATGTATGACATAGGAGTTCCGGCATTGAGGGCAATAAGCTGGTGCTTCCTTCCGGCATCCTACGGCATAATGACATCATCCGTATTCCAGGCAACCGGTCACGGATTCCTGAGCCTCTGGGGTTCACTGATCAGACAGCTGGTTGGAATACTGCCTATAGCATTCATATTTGCCAGACTCTTCGGGCTGGGCATGGTATGGTATTCATTCCCGCTTGCAGAAGTATTTGGCATTACATATTCGATTATTGGTTTTGTATATCTTTACAAGAAGGACTTCAAACATCTGGGTGAGCGATGAAATCGACCATAAGCAAGAGAACATACAAGGCAATATACAGACTGCTGGATCGGGTAAGTCCCATAGAAGGTGATTGCGGTTGCCTTTGCGGTGCGGCATGCTGCACATGCAGCTATGAGCCCGAGGATCTGGAATTCACTGCCGACGGCGATGAGAATGCCGATAATTACATGGGCATTTATCTGCTGCCGGGCGAGGAGAAGATTCACGATCAGAAGGACAGCGACTGGATTGAGTGGGGCTTTATCAGGGCCGAGGATTACGAGTTCCCGGACAGCTGGCACGGCAAGGTTGGCTTCATACAGTGCAAGCATGCGCCGCAGTGTCCGCGCAAAAGCAGGCCGATTCAGTGCAGAACATTTCCGCTGGCACCATATTTTGACGAAAACGGGGTGTTTCATGTTATAATGAACGTTGATGATTTGCCATATATCTGTCCGCTTATTGAGGACGATATTGAGCTTACTGACAGATTCGTTCAGGCGACATATACAGCCTGGAAGCATCTGATTCGCGACCCGCTGATTGCCGACCTGGTAATGATGGATTCAGACTTCATAAATGAAGATGAAGCAAAAGTGATGAAGTAAAGGGTGAAATAATGTTAAACGTATACGACGAGTACAAAGAAAAACTGAGGACTCCCGAGCAGGCCGTAAGGGCCGTAAGGAGCGGCGACTGGGTTGATTACATAGTAACCAACGCATTCCCGCCACTGCTTGACGCCGCCCTGGCAAAGAGAAGGGATGAACTCACAGATGTCAAAATCCGGGGAAACAACCTGCTGGGACCGATCATGGTTGCAGAATGTGACCCGGAGAGAGAACACTTCACATATAACAGCTGGCACATGTCAGCATACGAGAGAAAGCTTTTTGACAAGGGCCTCTGCAGTTATACACCGATGATATTCAGAAACATCATCGAATACTACAGATACTTCTGTCACGTAAATGTTGCCATGGTTGCCGTAACACCTATGGACAGACACGGCTACTTCAACTTCTCATGTTCAATCGGAGTTGCCAAGGGCATACTCGACACAGCTGACATGATTATTTTGGAAGTAAACGAAAAGCTGCCGAAGGTAAGCGGAAGCCACGACGACTGCATACACATTTCCGAGGTAGACATGGTTGTTGAAGGCGAGCACGATGAACTGCCGCAGATTGCAACACCTGAACCGACGGAAATCGACAAGCAGATAGCTTCTCACATAATGCCGTACATCACCAACGGTGCAAATCTGCAGCTCGGTATCGGCGGACTTCCGGGCGTAATCGGAAGCCTGATTGCCGATTCAGACCTGAAGGATCTGGGAATGTACACAGAACTGGCCTCAGACGCATATTACGAAATATTCAAGGCAGGCAAGCTGACCAACAAGAATTCATATATCAACAAAGGCAAGGGACTTGCCGGCGTATTCATCGGCACAAATAAGCTCTACGACTGGATTGACGAAAACCCTGGAATCATCGGATATCCTCTGGAAATCATCAATTCACCGTCAGTACAGAGGAACGTGAAGAAGCTAATATCA
This sequence comes from Bacillota bacterium, assembly GCA_030535275.1. Lineage (GTDB taxonomy): Bacteria > Bacillota > Clostridia > Peptostreptococcales > Anaerovoracaceae > Lentihominibacter. The sequence continues at coordinate 3,738 of JAUNIQ010000018.1, forward strand.
ATAAACAGCGGACTCACAGCAGACCTCTACGGACAGGTCTGCTCCGAATCAGTAGGAACACGCCAGATCTCAGGAACAGGCGGACAGCTCGACTTCCTGACCGGCGCAGCACTCTCAGAAGGCGGACGAGCATTCATCTGCATGCCTTCAACAAGAACCGACAAGCAGGGCAACGTATCCTCAAACATCAAGCCATTCTTCAGCGGTGGCGAAATCATAACATCACCGCGAAGCCAGTCGCACCTCTTCGCAACAGAATACGGTGCAGTAAACCTGGCAGGCAAGAGCACCTGGGAACGTGCCGAAATGCTTGTATCAATAGCACACCCTGACTTCCGCGACGACCTCATTAAAGCCGCAGAAGAACAGAAAATCTGGCGAAAAAGCAACAAAAGATAACTGGGACAGAGGAACCGTCCCCCTGACCCATTTTGGAGGAACGTATGAGATTAGGCATCGATGTTGGATCAACAACTGTTAAGTTGGTGTTCCTGGACGACGACAATAATATTATTTATGACAGATATGAGAGACATATGTCTAATGCTTTTCTGAAGGTGCAGGAGCTTATCAGGGAAGCGCATGAGGAGTTTGGTGCTCAGGATATTCAGGCTGTTATTACGGGCTCTGGCGGACTGAGCATTGCCAAGCTTATTGGGGTGCCTTTTGAGCAGGAGGTTATTTCCTGCAGTAAGGCAGTTGAAACTCTCATTCCTGAAACGGATACGGCGATTGAGCTGGGTGGTGAGGATGCGAAGATCACATTCTACGACCAGACTATTGAGCAGAGAATGAATGGTACTTGTGCAGGGGGCACAGGTGCGTTTATCGACCAGATGGCAGTTCTGCTCAATACTGACGCTGACGGACTGAATGAGGCTTCAAAGAAGCACACTCTCATTTATCCGATAGCAGCTCGCTGCGGAGTTTTTGCAAAAACAGACATACAGCCGCTTATCAATGACGGAGCCAAGATTGAGAATCTTGCAGCTTCTATTTTCCAGGCTGTAGTTGACCAGACTATTTCAGGTCTTGCCTGCGGTCATCCGATCAGAGGCAAGGTTGCATATCTGGGCGGACCGCTGTCATTCCTGTCTGAGCTGAGAGCAAGATTCACTGAAACGCTGAAGCTGGCTCCGGAGGATGTTATCTTCCCGGAAAACGGCAAGCTTTTTGTTGCAATGGGTGCAGCATTCCTGGCCGGTGAAAAGGAACACACAAACCTGGAAGAAATCATGAGCAAGCTGGAGAATGCGGACCAGACTGAGCTTTCGGATACAGCCAGAATCGAGCCGCTCTTCAAGGATGAAGAGGATTACAAGGCATTTAAGGAACGCCATGACAGGGCCAAGGTAAACAGAAAACCTTTTGAAGAAGCAAAGGGCAGACTTTTCCTGGGCATTGATGCAGGTTCAACTACTACGAAGTCGGTTGTAATGGATGACGACAAGAACGTTCTTTATACCTTCTACAAATCAAACAGAGGCAAGCCGATTGCTCCTATCATTGAAATGATCAGGGATGTCTACAGCAAGATGCCTGAAGGCTGCTACATCGGCGGAACAACCGTTACGGGCTACGGCGAAAACCTGATTAAGGCTGCATTCAAGTGTGACGACGGCGTAATTGAGACCATGGCTCACTACAAGGCTGCCGAAGAGTTCCTGCCGGGCGTTGAGTTCATTCTGGACATCGGCGGACAGGACATGAAGTGCATGGAAATAAAGAACAACGCAATCTATAACATCATGCTCAACGAAGCGTGCTCATCAGGTTGCGGCTCATTCATAGAAACTTATGCAAAATCAGTACAGATGGACGTGTCCGATTTTGCAAATGAAGCCCTGTTTGCAGAGGGTCCTGTAGATCTTGGAACCCGCTGCACGGTATTCATGAATTCTAAGGTTAAGCAGGCCCAGAAGGAAGGTGCAACTATCGGAGACATTTCCGCAGGTCTGTCATATTCCGTTATCAAGAACGCTCTCTACAAGGTTATCAAGCTGAGAAATCCTGAGGATGCCGGCGAGAAGATTGTTGTTCAGGGCGGAACCTTCCTCAATGAGGCGGTTCTCAGATCCATCGAGAGAATTCTGGGCAAGGATGTTGTAAGACCTGACATCGCAGGTCTCATGGGCGCATTCGGTGCTGCTCTGGTTGCCCGCGAAAACTATGTTGAAGGCAGTGAATCATCACTGCTGAAGATGGACGAGCTGGAATCATTTGATGTTGAAACTTCAACAACAAGATGCAAAGGCTGCGAAAACAACTGCCTGCTGACAATCAACAAGTTCGCTGACGGAACGAGACTTATCACAGGAAACAGATGCGAAAAGGGCGAGGGCAAGACAGAGAAGACAAACGACATTCCTAACCTTTACGAATACAAATACGACAGACTCTTTGATTACATTCCGCTTGAAGAAGATCAGGCGCCACGCGGCTGCGTCGGTATTCCGCGCGTTCTGAACATGTACGAGAACTATCCGTTCTGGTTCACATTCTGGAACAGCCTGGGCTTCAGAGTGGTTCTGTCGCCGCAGACGAGAAAATCAATTTACGAAATGGGCATGGATACCATTTCATCAGATACTGCCTGCTATCCGGCCAAGCTGGTTCACGGTCACGTCAAGTGGCTCATCGATGACGGCCAGAAGTTCATCTTCTATCCGAGCATCAACTACGAGCGTGTTGAGGACGAAAAGCAGCCGAATCACTACAACTGCCCAATCGTTGCAACTTACCCTGAGGTAATTGCCAACAACATGGACGAGGCTATCGCAGAAAACGACGTCGAATTCATGCATCCGTTCCTGCCGTACGACAACGACAAGCGTCTCGTTAAGGAGCTCGCAAATCTGCTGGCAGGCAAGGGTATCAGCAGATCAGAAGTTGCAAAGGCAGTCTCGACGGCTCGTGCGGAAGACGAGAAATTCCACAAGGACATGAGACAGGCAGGAGAAGATGCTCTGAAGTTTGCTGAAGAGCACGGACTCAAGTCGATCGTTCTTGCCGGAAGACCTTACCACGTTGACCCTGAAATCAACCACGGCATGGACAAGATGATCAACTCCTTCGGAATGATAGTTCTGACTGAGGATTCAATTGCTCACAAGGGCTTCTTTGAAAGACCTATCAGGGTTCTCGACCAGTGGATGTACCATACCAGAATGTACAGAGCCGCTGTATTTACGGGAACACGCGATGACATTGAACTGATTCAGCTCAATTCATTCGGATGCGGCCTTGATGCCGTAACCACTGATGAAGTGGCTGAAATCTGCCACAAGAACAACAAGCTCTATACAGTTCTGAAGATAGACGAAGGTTCAAACCTGGGTGCTGCAAGAATCAGAGTTAGATCTCTGGCTGCAGCAATGGCAGAAAGAGACAAGAACAATGTCAAGGCTCAGCCTGACAGTTCACCATATGAACGTGCATACTTTACCAAGGAAATGAGAGATGATGGTTACACCATCCTCATGCCGCAGATGTCACCTATACACTGGAATCTGGTCGAGGCAATGATGCAGTCGTGCGGATACAACGCCAAGCAGCTTCCACCGGTAAGTGTTCACGCTGTAGACGAAGGTCTGAAGTATGTTAACAACGATGCCTGTTATCCGACAATCGTTGCCCTGGGACAGACAATCGCCGCACTCAAGTCGGGAGAATATGACCTGAACAAGTGCGCAATATTCATGTCACAGACCGGCGGTCAGTGCAGAGCATCAAACTATGTTTCACTTCTGCGTAAAGCACTTGTGGACATGGAAATGCCTCAGATTCCGATTATTTCGGTTAACATGGCAGGTCTGGAGAAGAACCCAGGATTCAAGCTTCTTGACTATAATCTCATCAAGAGGGGAATGATGGCGGTAGCTTACGGCGACCTGTTCATGAGAGTTCTTTATGCAACCCGTCCATACGAAGTAGAACCGGGCAGTGCAAATGCTCTCTACGAAAAGTGGAACAAGATAGCCATGAAGAACTGCCAGAACGGCAACTGGAGCGAATACAAGAAGAACTGCAAAGGCATATGCATGGACTTCGATGAATTGCCTTTGCGCGACATAAAGAAACCTAAGGTTGGTGTGGTTGGCGAGATACTGGTTAAGTATCACCCGACAGCCAATAACGATATCGTCGGCGTAATCGAGGATGAGGGCGGTGAAGCCGTTGTTCTCGATCTGATGGACTTCCTGCTATACGGCATGGAAAACAAGAAGTTCAACTATCATCATCTGTCCGGTTCATGGGCTCAGATGGTGGGCAACAATGCGGCAATTAAGATTCTTGAAATGATCAGAAAGCCGACCAGAGTGGCACTCCGCGAATCAAAGAGATTCAAGGAGCCGGCTTACATTCATGACACTGCAATGTCTGCATCCCAGGTTATTTCACTGGGCAGCCAGTGCGGTGAAGGATGGCTCCTCACAGGAGAAATGGTTGAACTCATTGAGAACGGCGTTGAGAACATTGCATGTCTGCAGCCGTTCGCATGTCTGCCGAACCACGTTACCGGCAAGGGCATGATGAAGGCAATGCGCCGCTTCAGCCCGCAGGCCAACATTGTGGCCATTGACTTTGACCCTGGTGCTTCGCACGTTAACCAGCTGAATCGTATCAAACTGATGATGACAACAGCGCACAAAAACCTTGCGGAGAAACTTAATCAGGAATAAAATGAATTGAGGCTTGTTATTTCACATATTTAACGGAGACGCATATGAAATTAGAACTTGTATTTTCATTGATAATTGTTATAGTTGTGTTCGTACTCGAACTGATTGTTGACAATTATTTCAGAGGATGGAGTGTGCTGACATTTGCCATTATTGCTCTGGTAGTAGGGCTGGTATGCTTTATACTGTTCCTGGTACAGAACATCAGACATAAGACTGAAATAAACAAGCTTAATAAGGAATAACATAATTAAGAAGGAGGTGTCTTAATGGGAAGACACGGTACAATTGCAGGCAGAAAGGCAGCGCAGGACTCTAAGCGTTCAGCAATGTTCACAAAGTATGCCAGACAGATTATAGTTGCAGCAAAGGCAGGCGGAGATCCTGAATACAATGCTACACTCAGAGTAGCCATTGCAAAGGCAAAGGGCATCGGCATGCCGAACGACAATATCAAGAAGGCCATCAAGAAGGGTACAGGAGAGCTGGAAGGCGAAACTTACTCAGAACTGAGCTTTGAAGGATATGGAATCGGTGGTGTTGCTGTTATCGTTGAAGCACTGACTGATAACACAAACAGAACAACTGCTGCTGTCAGATCAACATTTGACAAGCATGGCGGAAATCTGGGAACACCGGGCTGCGTATCATACATGTTTAACAGAAAGGGCGTTCTTATCATCGAAAAGACTGATGAAATTGATGAGGATGAGCTTATGATGACCGCACTTGACGCAGGTGCTGAAGACATGGAAGTTAACGAAGACAGCTTCGTAATCTATACTGAACCAGGTGCATTTAATGATGTCCACGGTGCACTGACAGACGCAGGTTACGAATTTGTTGAATCCGAAGTTGAGTACGTTCCATCAATGGAAGCTGCTCCAAAGGATGATAACGACCTGAAGAAGCTGAAGAAGATGATTGACATTCTGGAAGATAACGATGACGTTCAGAAGGTTCATCACAACTGCAGCGTAGACCTTGAAGAAGTTGAATAATTAATTGTGAGGGCCCTTTTACTGTGCGGTAAAGGGGCCTTTATCATTGATGGAGATGTTTGCTATGACTAATCTTGAAGGATTTGTGGCTTATTATCAGCCCCAGTACGAACATTCTACAGGCAAGATGGTAGGTGCGGAAGCGCTGGCCAGAAAAATTGACGAGGACGGAAATGTAATACCGCCTGTCGCTTTCATTGGAACAATGGAAAAGGACGGGAGCATTACTGACCTCGACTTTTTTATATTCGAAGAGGCCTGCAAATTCATAAAAGAATGCATGGATGACGGAATCAATCCCGTTACCATCTCCATAAATATTGCACGCCACGATATTCTTTCCGAAAACTTCGTGGAAAACCTTGAAAAAATCAGGAATAAATACAGAGTTCCTGTGGATTACCTGTGGCTTGAAATTACCGAAAGCGTTGTCATGGTTGACATTGACTACGTTAATCGCGTAATTGAAGAGCTTCACCAGTGCGGATATGTAATATCCATGGACGACTTCGGCAGCGGCTATTCATCACTGAACATTCTGAAGGACATGGAGCTCGATGCTATCAAGCTGGACATGAACTTCTTCCGCGGTGATGTTTCTTCAAAGGCAGGAATCATTCTGAACTCCATAATGCATATGATCAAGTGGCTGAAGATGGCCGTTATAGCAGAAGGCGTTGACAACATTGACCAGGCGGACTTCATGAAGAGCATCGGCTGTGACTACATTCAGGGATACATATATTCCAGGCCGCTTCCATGTGAAGAATTCAGAAACCTTCTCCGAGACAATGAGAGAGTCAGAATGTCATCGAGAATCAACATGCTAAATGAAATGGATTCGGAGAAGTTCTGGGACCCGACATCGCTTGATACAATTATTTTCAACAGCATTATCGGCGGCTGCGCGCTCTTCACAATTAATAAGGACAAGAAGGTGGAGCTTCTTCGAATAAACGAAAACTATCTCAATGAACTTCAGATGAACATTACAATACCTGAACTTATGGAGGATCCGATGAGCGTATTCGACGAAGAAAATGCCGAGATTTTCTATAAGGCCGTTGAAGAAGCAATCAGAACAGGGGAAGAGCAGGACTTCAAGACCTGGCGTTCTTTCACTTCCGACTGCTGCGGTACGGACAGGCTTCGCATCAGATCAAAAATCAGAGTTATCGGCACAAGCGCCAACTCAGCACTCATATATTCCACAATAATGAATATAACCGAAGAAAAACACATCTTCGAAAGTGCAAAGGCAGAGCTTGAGGCCTATGAGAGAGGTTTCAAAAATATCACTGAACAGGCCAACATCTATTACTGGGAATATGAGTTTGAAACGAAGGAAATGAGGCCTTGCTTCAGATGCATGAGAGATCTGGGCCTTCCGAGTGTTGTATATAATTATCCGGAACCCGTAATTGAATCGGGACTTTTCCCTGCAGACTACGCTGACCTGTACAGGGACATGCTCAGAGCTCTTGAGGAAGGGGCAGACCGCCTTGAAGAGGTTATTCCTCTTACTAAGGACAGAATCCCGTTCATAGTAAGATACACTACAGAAAATGATAATCACAATAAGCCAATTAAGGCTTACGGTTCTGCCACTTTAGTGGTAAAATAGATGCAGAATTGATTTAGCAAATAATCCTGAGTTGTGCGATGGGGACATTATAATTCAACCTACATCATCACATAGGGAGCCCGGGTCCGATTCTGAATATGTCAGGCCCACTTCGATGGGAAGACAGAAAACAGAGGCAGGGCACCCACCTAACATTAGTTAGGGCGTGAATTATAACCCTGACGGCAACCTGGGATTATTGATTTTTTACGAAAGATATATTAAAGCGAAATGTTAGCATTATCACCAAAAGACATAATGGAAAAGCAGTCCGATGCATCAGTGGGCAAGGCAGAAGGGGGAGTACTGAAATTATTCATTCTCGGTATTCTGGCCGGTGCATTTATTGCCTTTGGAGCATGCGGAAGCCTGATGGCATCCTTTAACCTGACTTCTGATCCAGCCACCTTTGGAATCGGCAAGGTCGTAATGGGAGCCGTGTTCCCTGTGGGACTGATGATGGTCGTAATGTGCGGAGCAGAGCTCTTTACTGGAAACTGTCTCATGGTTATCGGTGCGCTTGACAAGAAGATTCGCTGGGGGCAGATCTGGAGAAACTGGGCCATAGTTTATGTAGGTAACTTTGTTGGTTCCGTGCTCATAGCTTTCTGTGCCAAAATCAGCGGAATGTGGGATTCAGGCGGTGGAATGCTTGGGGCCATGACTGTCAAGACTGCAATAGGAAAGTGCGGCCTGGATTTCTGGCAGGCACTGGTCATGGGCATATGCTGTAACGTGCTTGTTTGCCTTGCTGTATGGATGGCTACAGGCTCCTCGGAAACTATTGGAAAAATCTTCGCCATCTGGTTTTGCATTGGTCTTTTCATAGTCTGTGGATTTGAGCACAGCATTGCCAACATGTACTTTATTCCGGCCGGAATGATGGCTGCCGGAAATGATGCTTATATTGGTCTTCTGGGACTTGACACAAGCTCGCTTACGGTGTTTAATTTCGTTGTAAGAAACCTTCTTCCTGTAACAATAGGCAATATTCTCGGGGGCTCACTATTTGTAGGAGCTACCTACTGGCTTACTTACAGGAAGTTGAAATAACTTATCTTTTTTCAATTAAATAAAGGAGAAACAAATGAAAGATCAGCTAACTGTTAGAGGTATGGTGATCGGCGCTCTGGGAGTAATTGTTATTACAACAAGCTCCATGTTTATTGCGCTGAAACTAAGCTCACTGCCGTGGCCAATTATTTTTGTAGCATTGGTATCAATGTTCTGCCTGAAAGCAATGGGTAACACCAACCTGAAGGAAATCAATGTTACACAAACAGCCATGTCAGCCGGTGCGATGGTAGCGGGTGGACTTGCGTTTACTATTCCTGGCATCTGGATGCTCAATCCTGATGCGGAGGTAAACTGGCTCATGCTGCTTATCCTGACCCTGGGCGGTACCGTGCTAGGTCTTATTTTTACGGCCTTATGCAGGAACCACTTCATCGAGAGAACCGAGCATTCATTCCCAATGGGTGCTGCATGTGCGGAAACTCTTGAAGCCGGCGACGAGGGCGGACAGCAGGCAAGACTGCTGTTCATCACAATGGGCGCGGCTGCAGTATTTACATTTATCAGAGACTGGTTCGGAAAGATTCCGGCAGTTCTCATGAATCAGAAGATGCTTGCATATGGCTCATACTGCGGCGTTTATATCTGTCCTATGCTGGTTGGTATCGGATACCTTATAGGCGTTGTTCCTATCTTCGTATGGTTTGCAGGAACACTCATTGCTGACTTCGGAATTCTCTTCGGAGGAACTGAACTGGGATTCTGGGATGTTGCTACAGCTGCAACCATCAAGTCATCCCTGGGCATAGGCCTCATGGTCGGCACAGGAATAGGTATCATATGCAAGAGCATTCTGCCTAAGGCAAAGAAAATATTCGGAAGCATGTTCGTTAAGGAATATGCAGGAGATTCAATCGTTCCTATGAGATGGGCACCGATCCTCCTGGTAGTTCTTGCCTTTGTATTTACTCTTGTACTTCACATGGGAGTTATTCCATCGATTATCACCATTATCGGCGTATGGGTTACAACAGCCATGGCGGCCGAGTGCGTTGGCATGTCCGGAATCAACCCTATGGAAATCTTCGGAATCATCGTTCTTATTGCAGCCAAGGCATGCTGGACAATGGGCACAACTGAAGCATTCTTCGTTGCAGCCATCGTTGCAGTAGCATGCGGACTCTGCGGCGACGTAATGAACGACTTCAAGGCAGGACAGCTTCTGCAGACAGATCCGAAGGCTCAGTGGATTGCTGAATGCATCGGCGGAATCATCGGCGCATTCGTATCCGTTGGCGTACTCATGATCATAATCACTGCATACGGCGGCGACTGCTTCGGCGGAGAAATGTTCCCGGCAGCACAGGCCGGTGCTGTATCAGCAATGGTTGGCGGAATTTCACATCTGCCTGCATTCTTCATAGGAATGGGTGTTGCAATTCTGCTGTACTTCCTGAACTTCCCTGTAATGACTCTGGGACTCGGCGTATACCTGCCGTTCTACATGTCAGCAACTGCTTTCATTGGCGGCCTGCTCAGATTCATCGTGGACAAGTTCGCTCCGAAGTTCGAAGAGAACAAGACAGGAACCATCATCGCATCAGGACTTCTGGGCGGTGAAGGTATCACAGGCGTAATAATCGCACTTATTATCGCAGTTCAGGCGATAGTTTAGTCCTGGTTTTGCATTAGGTGACCCAAATGTAATTTTATCTGGGGAAAATACATGTGAAAAAGTGTGTTTTCTCGCTGAAGACCGCTTATGCAAAAGCAAACTAGATTTTTTTAGAGAAAAATGAGCAAAAAAAGTGTCTTGTTAATAAGATACTGAAAGAAATAGCCATATTTTAAACAGAAATCGATTTTTACGGCAAATTATAAGCTAAAAAAGTGTGTTTTGGCATCAAAACACGATGAGGTTAGACAAATGAAAGAAATCAGTATTCGCGATATCGAAGGATTTCGCATAGGTAATGCGACAAATGTTGAAGGCGGCACAGGCTGCACGGTAATAATCTGCGAGGAGGGCGCAATGCCGGGACTTAGTGTTCTGGGTGCTGCTCCGGCATCAAGAGAAACCGAACTGCTCAAGCCGCTGATGGATTGCAAGGCGGTTCATGCGGTAACACTGACAGGCGGAAGTGCTTACGGACTTAATGTAACTGATGGTGTGCTGAAATACCTTGAGGAAAAGGGCATTGGTTTTGATGTTGGAATGGGCGTTGTGCCGATTACTCCGACTTCAGCCATTTTTGACCTGATTGTCGGCGATTTCAATGCCAGACCAACAAGAGAGATGGGATATGAAGCCTGCATGGATTCAGAAACTGCAACAGAAGTTCCTCACGGAAACATCGGTGTTGGAACGGGCGCAACTGCCGGCAAGTTCAAGGGCATGGAGCAGTGCATGAAGACAGGCCTTGGCTCATATGCTGTACAGGTTGGAGACCTGAAAATCGGCGCCATTGTAGCCGTAAATGCCCTGGGCGATATCTTCGATGCTGATACGGGCAAACAGCTTGCCGGAATGACCAATGCAGAGCAGACTGCTTTCGATAACACCTGCGAGGCAATGTGGGCCTCAGTGCAACAGGATAAGAACGTTTTCACCGGAAACACAACAATCGGATGCGTAATAACCAATGCCAAACTGAGAAAAGACCAGTGCTGCAAACTGGCTGAAATGACTCACGACGGTTATGCCAGAGTCATTAAGCCTGTTCATACAACAGCTGATGGCGATTCAATATATTTCATGGCCCATGGCGATGTTGAGGTTTATCAGGATGCACTGGGAGATCTTTCGGCATATGTTATGTCAAAGGCAATCAATGATGCTGTCAGAAGTGCTGAAAGTGCTTATGGCTTGAAGGCATCATGCGACCTGAACCTGTAAGGAGGTAATCAGATGCTCGGACTGGAAAAGAGAAAAGAACAGAAGGAAGAAAAGAGACTGCAGGACAAATACGAGGAACTTTATTATGCTGCAGAGAATGCCAGAAAGAATGCATATGCTCCATATTCGGATTTTAATGTTGGAGCTGCACTTCTGGTAAGATTCAACGAGGATTCACCGATTCCTCTCAACAAGAAATATTACGGAGTTAATATTGAAAACGGTTCCTACGGTGCAACACTCTGTGCCGAGAGGGCTGCCTTTGCATCTGCAATTTCTGCAGGCGTTCTCAATTACGACAGCGGCGAAAATCCGTTTATCGCAATTGCCGTATCTGCCGGTGATAAGGACGAAGCGATTCCTTGCGGAATCTGCAGACAGTTCATGTACGAGTTCAATCCGGATCTCGACATTATTACAAAGACAGACGGCGAGATTAAGGTGAGAAAACTCCGCGAGCTCATGCCTGTAGGATTTGTTCTCGAAGGACCGGCACCTGTAGAAGAGGGCGAGAAAAAGGATCCGCTGCCACCGGAAGGACAGGATGAGGAAGCAGCAGAACCTGAAGAAGAGGAAGATACTGAAGAATAAATGAAAAGAATAGCACTGATTGACGGAAACAGTTTAATTAACAGGGCTTATTATGCAATGAGGAACCCAATGATCACAAAGGATGGAACCTACACCCATGCGATCTTTGGGTTCATTAACATGTTGGATAAAATCCTGAAGGATTATGAACCTGAATACATGGCCATTGCTTTTGACATGAAGGCCCCTACATTCAGACATGAACAGTATGACCAGTACAAGGCAGGCAGGAAGAAGATGCCTCCTGAGCTTGCAATGGAAATTCCTATCATGAAGGACATACTGGATGCAATGAAGATAACGCGCATTGAGCTTGAAGGCTTTGAAGCTGACGACATTATCGGAACCATGGCCAGAAGAGGCGAGGAGGAAGGCCTTCAGCCGCTGGTATTTACGGGCGATAAGGATCAGCTCCAGCTTGCAACTGATATTACAAAAATAATCTACACCAAGAGAGGCGTGTCGGATTTTGATCTCTATGACCACGATGCATTTGTTGAGGCATATGGTTTCACACCGCTTCAGTTCATAGATTTCAAGGGCCTTGCGGGCGATTCATCGGATAACATTCCGGGAATTCCGGGAGTAGGCGCCAAGACGGCCACAAAGCTCATTCAGGACTACGGCAGCGTCGAAGGCATCATTGAAAACGTAGACGACATTAAGCCGGCTGGACTTCAGGCCAAGGTCAGAGACAATGCCCAGCAGGCCATGATGAGCAAGAGACTTGCTACAATAACAACTCAGGTTCCTCTTGACGTGGAGATCAGCCAGTGCCTCATTGAGGAGCCGGATTACGACAGACTCATTGAAATATACACCAAGTTAGAATTCAACAAATTCCTCAGAAAGCTCAAGGTTTCTGATGCAAAGGCAGACGACGGTGATGCAAAGGCAGACGCGGCGGCTACAGATTCAGATGCCCTGAAGACTTCTGATTTCAACTGTGAAATAATCACTGCAGATGAGCGAATGAAGGAGCTGAGGCTCAAGGGCGAAACAGCCCTTAAGGTATTCGGCGACTACAACCACGTTGCACAGCCTGCAATTGAAGGCGTGGCAATGATAAACAATAAGAACTATTACTATTTTGACATGCACAGCCTGAATGATTTCAGCTCATGGTTCAGTGAAAATGCAGCTGAAATGAGCTTTTGCGGACATGATCTAAAGGGAAGCTATTACATGCTCATGGCCTGCGGCGCTGACTGTGCATTTAATACGGCATTTGATTCGGCAATTGCTCAGTATGTGCTTGATTCGGCAAGAAGCAATTACAGCCTTTCGGGCCTCAGCAACGAATATCTTCATGAATCAATTGAAGAAGAGAAGATATTCATGGAATCCCATGGGCAGATAGACATGTTTATGGGACAGTCACAGGCATATTCTGAATACGGCCTGAAACACCTTGTAACGGTTCTCAATCTGAAGCCTGTCCTGGAGGCTCAGATAAGCTCTGAGAGCCTGGAAAAGGTCTATTTCGATGTGGAACTCCCGCTAATAGAAGTAATGGCTGCAATGGAAAAAGAGGGCTTCAGAGCAGACCGTGATTTTCTGACGGAATTCGGTCAGAAGCTGGGCGGAGAGGTTGACAGACTGGCCGCTTCAATACACGAAATGGCAGGAGAGGAATTTAACATAAACTCACCTCAGCAGCTTGGAAACATCCTCTTCGAAAAGCTGGAACTGAAGCACGGCAAGAAGACTAAAAAGGGCTATTCAACAAGCGCTGATGTACTTGAAAAAATCAAGGGAGATCATCCGATTGTTCCGGCAATTCTCGAGTACAGAACACTTGCAAAGCTCAAAAGCACATACATTGACGGACTGATTCCGCTTATCAATGAAGATGGCAGAATTCACGCCCACTTCCAGCAGACCGTGACCACTACGGGAAGAATCAGCTGCACTGAGCCGAACCTGCAGAACATCCCAATTCGCCAGGAGCTCGGAAGACAGCTGAGAAAGGCTTTCGTACCTGAAGAAGGCTGCAGTCTGGTTGGTGCGGACTACTCGCAGATTGAGCTTCGCGTGCTGGCTCACATGGCAAACGACCCGGCTCTGATTGATGCCTTCAACAAGGGCGAAGACATTCACAGAGCAACGGCAGCAAATGTTCTGGGAGTACCTGAAGATGAGATTACTCCGGAAGAAAGAAGCCGTGCAAAGGCAGTCAACTTCGGCGTAATATACGGCATGAGCGCATTCGGACTTTCCGATCAGATTGACATTTCCAGAAAGGAAGCCGAGGAATACATCAGTGCCTATTTCGAGAAGCATGAACAGGTAAAGAAATTCATGGATGATGCGGTTGCCTTTGCAAAAGAAGAGGGTTATGTGAGCACCATCATGGGCAGAAAGCGTTACATCAAGGAGATTCACGCTTCCAACTTCATGGTAAGGCAGATAGGCGAAAGACTGGCAATGAACACGCCTATTCAGGGCAGTGCAGCAGACATTATCAAGCTTGCAATGATAAAGGTTTACGGGGCAATCAGGGAGAAGAAGCTGAAGTCAAAGTTGATTCTTCAGATTCACGATGAACTGGTTATTAATACTTATCCTGACGAGCAGGAAACTGTTGAAAAGCTGCTGGTTGAGAATATGGAATCGGCCTATAAACTGGCAGTTGAGCTTAAGGCTGAACTCAATTCCGGCAGCAGATGGTTTGAGCTGAAATAGAGGTTTTATGAAAGTTTTAGGAATTACAGGTGGAATAGGATCGGGAAAATCCACGGCTGCCGAGTATCTTGTCAGCCTTGGTTTTACATGCATTGATGCAGACCAGATAGGCCGGGATCTGACTGCCGACGGACAGCCTGTTCTGGCTGTTATCAGGGATGAATTCGGCGCTGTTGAATATGATGAAGACGCTCCCGGAAACGGCCTTGTACTTGACAGAAAAGCTTTGGCGTCAATAGTGTTTACCGACATTTCCAGGCGCGAAGCCTTTGATAAGATAATTCATGGTGAAATAATCAGTGAAATTGACCGACTGATTGCCGGATACAGAGAAGATGAGGGCCTCAGGGGGATTCTTCTGGACGCACCGCTGATGTTTGAGGTAGGTATAGATAACAGATGTGATGCAGTAATACTTATTACCGCAGACATTGACACTAGAGTGCGCAGAGTTGTCGAAAGAGACGGCACTACGGAGGAAGACGTCAGAAACAGGATTGCAAACCAGATGAGTGATGAGGAAAAGAAAAAACTTGCAGATTTCGTCGTTGACAACTCCGGCATGCAGTCTCAGCTCTATGCACAGATAGATGGGATAATAAACATACTCGAGCTTTGAATTTGTTGTTGACAAAGGGGGCTTTATTCACTAAAATGAATGAGTGCCTGTCAGACAGGTTTAAGACATGCGGCCTTGGCGGAATAGGCAGACGCGCACGTTTGAGGGGCGTGTGGGAGACCGTGCCGGTTCAAGTCCGGCAGGCCGCACCAGATTTACAGCAGAGGAATTGTTCTTCTGCTGTTTTTTTGTTTTTTAAGGAGGTATATGTGGCCTGCTTTTATTGAAAAAAGAGGCCCAATCGTATATAATTACGGCATGGGTATTACGTTGGTTTATTCATTCATTTCAATACTAATCGCAGCAGTTGACTTTATTATTGCGGCAATGTCTTTTGCCAAAAAGACGGATCAGGGCAGATATCTTGGTATCACCTGCATAACGGCTGCAGTTGTTGACTGTGCGTATCTTGTAACAACTACGACCGACAATTATTTCATCAATTCAGTTTTTGCAAGTATCTACTTTGCCGGAATAAGCTTCATGCTTAACATTCTAGTTATTTTCGTGTTCGTTTTTACCAATACTCCGAGAAAGAGTCTGGTTAAAACTCTCATTAAAATCAGTTTAGTTTATCTTGCTTTTGAAATTGTCATATTCGCAATTAACCCATTTAAGGAAATCGTAATCGGATACCAGTACAGAGGCGGCGTCATTTCAATGTTCTCCTACAACATGAAGACGCTTTATCTGATGCATCTCTGTTATTCATATATCCTTGTTGCGGCTGTTTTCTTCATGCTGATTTATGCGGCATTAAGAGTAGCCTGGGAGTACAAGAAGCAGTATTTCTTATGCGCCATAGCCCTGGGAGCCATTGTATTAATTAACTCAATATTCCTCTATGTGCCTGATTTCGGCATTGTGGGCAGAATTGACGTTTCGGTACTGCTGTACAGCATAGCTGCCATTTTCTTTTACTGGGCATGCTTTGCATATCCGAAACAGTGGATGGAAGGCGTTCTTAAGTCCAGCATTTTTGACAGTCTGGACCTGGGAATCATTCTCTTCGGATATAACGATAATATGATTTTCTGTAACGAGAAGATTAAAGGCTTCATTCCATTTCTTGATTTTGAAAAGGGTGGAAATCTTGATGAATTT
>JAUNIQ010000019.1:0-13741 GCA_030535275.1 Bacillota bacterium
TACGGAACTTAACAAATTAGGCAGTGGTGTTACAAAAACGCTTGACCACTACAGCGTTTTTTATAGTGAAAATATTGTGCGCTATGCTACAATAACTATAACAATAACCAGAATAAAACAAAGGAGCATCAGGAAATATGAATTATACAGTAGGTGAAGTTGCAAAGGCTTTAGGTATTTCCAGTGAAAATATACGTTATTACGTCAGAGAAGGTCTGCTACATCCCAAAGTGAATGATGACAATAATTACAGGGAATACTCCTCGGAAGATGTTCTGCTGATTTCCGATATTATGTTTTATCGCGATATGGGAATATCAATCAGTAATATCAAAAAAATATTTCAGGGTCTGCCTCTTGAAAACATTGGTGATATTATTGAGGAAAGTAAGGTTGAACTTCAACAACTCATTCAGGAAGAAAACCGTAGAATGAATCAGTTATGTATATGGGAGAAAGATTATAATCGTGAAATGCGCGAAATCAATACATACAGGATAGGCGAAATGCCTCGTCATTTCAGAACAGAAGAATATATAAACGATGATGATCATATTATTGAACATTTAAAAGATGGCTTAAATATAGGCAAGGATGACTGGATATATGTATGTCTTTCATTCTTAATTAACTTAAATGATGATATGTCGCAGATAAAAAGATACATTTCGCTTGAAGCTAACAATAGCACAGATGCAAAGAACTGTGACAACAAAAACATTGAAGATATCGATAAAATGTGCCTGATAACAAAAGTACATATGTCCGATGATATTAATGAAATGATTAATCCTCTGCTGGAATATGCCCGACTCCACAACTTCAAACTGACAGGTGAAATATATGGAAAAGAGCAGACAAATTATTATCTAAACTTTAAGCGTCACTGGATCTGTACTCTATACGCACCAATTGAGAATTAGAAAAGCCGGAGACTTTACAAATGAAGTCTCCGGCTTTTAGTTTTTTATGGAGCCATAACAAATCCAAATACCAGGAACAGAATTGCCCCGATAGCAAACGGATATACAGCTACAATAGGAATACTGGTTTTGAAGTAATCAACATTTGTTGCCTGTGTTGAAGCTGCTGTAAGCAGTACTGTATCTGAATACATACAAATATGACCACCTAAAGCACAAGCAGAAATAAGTGCTCCGTTAATAAGGAACGGATCGCATCCAAGTGCTGTAGCTGCAGTTCCGCAAATTGGAAATGCAATGGCAGCAAGTGTCCATACACAACCCGAAGCAAATGACATAAGCCCCATTCCAATAAATACGATAAATGGGAATAAAGCTGCACTTACATGTGCCTGACAGATAGTTGTAACATAATCATTCAAGCCCATCATTTCATTTGCATCGATAAACATAAATGCCAGAATGATAAGAACAATAAGACCAAACATATCAGTCATGCCTTTGAACAGTGATGCACAAAATTCCATTGGGGTCATCAGTCTCTGTGCCACATACATAATGAAGCAGAGTATAATTGTCAGAACCAATGACGGAACCAGGTCATCTGTCAGAAGGAAAAATCCCGCAATAGCCAGAATAGGAATCAGGAAATTAAGTGCACGTTTCGGCATTCCTTCAAATCTGGTTTCATCATCAAGACCCTGCTGGAAGGTCTTACGGGCATCTTCCGACAGGCATTCACCTGTTTCAATCGCTCTTGTTTCTGCCTTCTTCATAGGCCCAAACATCGGCAGCACCTTCAGGCAGATAAGAGGAACAACTATTACTGCAATCAGTGCGTAGAACATATAAGGAATCGAATGGCAGTATGCCGCAAAAGCAGATAAACCGCCATTTAATCCGGACTCCTTCATCAGTCCTGAAAAATATCCGCCCCATGATGAGATAGGTATAATTGCGCAAACAGTAACACCTGTTGAGTTAATGATGTATGCCAGCATCTCACGTGATATCTTGTATTCATCAGCTAAAGGCTTGATTGCTGCACCAACAGCGAGGCAGTTAAGATAGTCATCAATAAATACAATGATACCCAGGATCCATGTGCCGATTAATGTTTTTTTACGCGATGTCAGGAATTTCTTTGCCAGCGATGCAAAGCCCAGAACTCCTCCCGAATCCGTAAGTAACTGGATTACTCCTGCGAAAAGGGCTACTATGAGAAGTACCCATACTACATCCGCATCGCAGGTTGTCACGTACATCTGATCCATAAACAATCCCAAAGCAACAAGCGGATGTCCTTTAGCGGCCATCAGAAATGCCACAATACATGCAGCAATAAACGATACATATGTATCTTTGGTCCACAGCGCTATCCCTATGCAGACAACGATTGGCAGCAGAACCAGAATCCCATAGTGGAACTCGGTTGCCTTACCCCATTCTTCCATTGTGGTCCATATTGCGTCCATAAGTTCACCTCCTTAAAATGATAAAAAACGCAACCAGTTATTTTAAACTTTTATCTGTAGAAACAATCTGCAAAATTGCTTCTTTGTAAACGCTGAAACATTTATATAAATTATCTAATTCAATGAATTCGTTTGGCTCGTGACATGTATCTATATCACCAGGGAACAACGGACCCCAGGATACTATGTCAGCCATAGCCTTTGCATATGAACCGCCGCTGGCCATTGTAAATTCATTTTTAAGGCCGGTTACCCTTTCATATGCTTCTGCGCAAAGGCTTAGAAACGGCTTGTTTTCCGGAACAAAAACTGCAGGCAGTTCCTCAAGGACTCTGGTGTTGAAACCGATTTCGTTTCCCTTTTTAGTAATACAGTCGATAATGTCACTACTTCTAGTCCCATATGCAAATCTGACATCCAATACAGCTTCAATTCGATTTCCTGTTGTATGTATAACTGTCGGAACAAAAGTACTTCTGTGAACATAGAAACCGTTATACGTTTCTTTTTCCTGATATACATCCAGATTTTTCCCAAAATAATCTCTGAAATTGTCGGTCAACATATTCAAAAGATCAGAAAAAGCATTATCCACTATATCGTATTCACTAAGCATGTCATGCAAAATAAAAATAGCGTTGTTTCCATTCTCCGGATCGGAAGAATGGCAGGTTTTTCCCTTTGCACAAATTACTGTTCCGTCGCTTAGAACTGCCTTTGCATCTGAAGGAATACTGTTGTTCATCACGCCTGCATCGAGGGATACAATATGAAGGCCGCCATATTGTTCATTATCATCATGCCGATTCAATTCAGCAACAAGCGCCAAATCGACAATGCCTTTTTCAATATTCTGAATCGGGAACTCACCATCAGGAGTAAATCCGTAGTCTGGAGTTCTACATTCATTTACATATTTCTGGATATCATTCCATTTGACCTCTTCCTGAGTTCCTATTATTAATTGGACTTTTTTATGTGGAGTAACACCGCAGTCTGCAACCGCCTTCATTGCATATATGCAGGCTATGACCATACCTTTATCATCAAGAGTTCCACGTCCGAATAGTTTACCATCAATAAGCTTTGGTTCAAATGGATCTGTGTTCCATTCTGCCAAAGGCTCAACAGGAACCACATCAACATGGCACAGAATACCGAGGGTTTCATTCCCGGACCCCCATTCAATTACTCCAACCGAGTCATCCGCACAGTATTTAACATTAAATCCAATTTTTTTCCCTAAATTTAATGTATATTCTAAAGCCCTATGAACATTTTCCTTATCTGTAGATACACTTGGAATTCGAACAAGTTCGCATACCTCAGAGAGAATCTCTTTTTCATAATTTCTCATGGCAATCTCCTCCACAAATAAAAATAAACCCCGGAGTAACTCCAGGGTCAAGTATTAATAATAAATATTATCTTATCGTTAATTCTTCTGCTCAAATATCCAGCCAGGCTTCCTTGTTTAATCGCTTACGAATCAACCGCACTATGTTCGTCAACTAGAATGTGAGCCACCTAATACAAATAATCTGAATCACTCATTTACACACCACTTAATATCAAATTATCTAATAAAAACAAAAATCCGGAAACGCGTAACTTTTGTTACGTGCTCCCGGATCCGCAAATCATTTTCTAGCTCCAGTATCCACCAAAGAGCACCAGCAGATAAATAGTCGCCAGTACTGCAGACATAAGCATCATAGGGCCACCAACCTTCAGGAAGTCGATGAATGTGATAGGATATCCTCTTCTGTTTGCAATACCTGACAGAACAACGTTGGCTGATGCACCAATGAGTGTTCCGTTTCCACCGAAGCATGCTCCGATCGATACAGCCCACCAGAGAGGCCATACATCCAGACCTGCGTCTGCCATCTGCTGAATAAGTGGAATAAGTGTTGCAACAAACGGAATGTTATCCAGTACTGCTGAGCAGATTGCTGATACCCACAGCAGAGCAATCATGAGAACAACGTAGTGTGTTCCTGTTGCATCCATCATTGTTACTGCCAGCATGTGGATCAGGCCAACCTTTTCCAGACCGCCAACTACGATGAACAGGAATGCGAAGAATACGATTGTAGGCCATTCAACATCGTGAACAGTTTCTTCTACATCCTGCTTGCCGATGAGGATCATCAGTGCTGCACATGAGAGTGCGATTACTGAAGTCTTCAGTCCGAGAGTATCGTGAAGGATGAATGCCAGTGCAACCAGGCAGATCATTACGATGCTCTTGATGAACAGTGCGTGGTCTCTGATTTCCTTCTTTTCATCCATCTGCATGATCAGTTCCATCTTTTCAGGTGTAACTGTCAGACCCTTTCTGTACATGAATCTGAATGCGATGATTGTTGCAGCCATTACGATTATAACGATAGGTCCATCATAGATGCAGAACTGTGCAAATGAGATATCTGCGGCTGAACCAATCATG
This sequence comes from Bacillota bacterium, assembly GCA_030535275.1. GTDB lineage: Bacteria > Bacillota > Clostridia > Peptostreptococcales > Anaerovoracaceae > Lentihominibacter. The sequence continues at coordinate 4,851 of JAUNIQ010000019.1, forward strand.
ATATTTGGAGGGTCGCCGATAAGTGTTGCAGTTCCACCAACGTTTGATGAGATGATCTGTGTTAACAGATACGGAATCGGATTGAGTTCCAGTGTCTTGCAGATACTGAAAGTCATAGGTCCTATAAGAAGAACAGTTGTAACGTTGTCCAGGAATGCTGAGAGAACAGCTGTGATAATCATGAAGTAAACCATGATCTTCCAAGGATCACCCTTGGCGATTCTGGCAGCCTTAACAGCCAGATATTCAAATATTCCGGAATTCTTTACAACTGCGACGAACATCATCATTCCGATGAGTACGCCTATAGTGTTAAAGTCAATAAAGCCCAGGGCCTCTGCCGGTTCAAGTATTCCGATCAGGATGAGCAGTACGGCACCAATCAGTGCGCATGCAGCTCTGTGCAGCTTTTCGGATACGATAACAGCAATTACGGCCACAAATATAGCTAGTGCGATAATTTGTGATGCAGTCATTTTGTTTCTCCTCTGCTAAATAAGAATAATGCTAACCGTGTGTATTAAGTATACAACACACATCGCCAATTATTTTCTCACATTTTGCCTTTTCAGTCAACGATATCGAGTGTTCTTTTTGTGTTTTATCGCGCGTTAAAGTGTTGAAAAAATCTACTGTTTCAGCAATCTCAGCGAGTTCAGAATACAGAGCATTGCCACTCCCGTATCAGCGAAAACAGCAAGCCAGATGTTTGCAAAACCGAGAAAGCCCAACGCAAGAATGAGTATCTTAATTGCCAGTGCCAGAACTATGTTTTCCTTGGCAATATGTCCTGTCCTGCCGGCTATTCTGATTGCCTGCGGAATCGCACTCACGTTGGAATTCATGAATACAATGTCTGCGGATTCTATTGCCGCGTCAGCACCTGAACCCATGGCGGCTCCAACATCCGCACCTGCCAGTACTGGTGCATCGTTTATTCCGTCGCCGACAAACATAATCTCGCCATGCTCTTCTCTCAGCTGCTGAAGTGCTGTCAGCTTCTCATCGGGCAGTAGCTCGGACTTGACATTACCCGCACTTATTCCTGCCTCTTCGCCTATTTCAACTGCTCTTTCCCTCTTGTCACCTGTCAGCATGGCGGCATCAATTCCCAGGCTCTTAAGCTCGACAATTCCTGCCTTTGCATCATCCTTCAGCTCGTCAAGTGACACGGTCTTTTTCGCAAAAGCTTCTTCGAAGTTTTCACTGCCGCCGTCAACGTCCAGCAGACCGGCGTCCTCTACTATTCCCTTGGTCAGTGTTCCGGTCTTGTCCAGGGCAACAATTTTGATTTTTCTAAGGGCCTCAAGTGCCTGCCCGCTCTTGACCAGGATTCCCATCTTTGATGCGGCTCCCACGCCAAGGAAAAATGCCAGTGGAACGCTTATTACCATGGCGCACGGACAGCTGATTACCAGGAATGTTACAGCTGTCAGAATCCAGTGTTTCCAGAGCCCGCCCAGAAGAAGTGGCGGGATGATTGCTACCAGCACTGCCAGGCCGACAACTATCGGTGTATAAATGCGTGCAAATTTGGTGATGAATTTTTCTATTTCAGGCTTGTTTGCCGTGGCATTTTCAACAGATTCCAGAATCCTTGAAACCATTGATTCTTCCAGCGGTGCCGTTACCTCCAGAGTAAACTGACCTCTCTGATTGATGCAGCCTGAAAGAAGCTTCGTTCCTGCCTTTGCATGTATTGGCGCAGGCTCCCCTGTTACCGGTGAAGTGTCTATTATGCCCTCTCCTTCCAGGACCTGACCGTCAAGCGGAATTCTCTCGCCCGGGCTTATTCTTACAAGCTCGCCGACCTTAACATCTTCCGCAGGCGTTTCGTGAATGTGATCTCCGTGAATAATGTTTACCGTTTCCGGTCTCATGTCAACGGCTTCGGCAATCTGCTTCCTGCTTCTGTCTACGGAAATGTGCTCAAAGAGTTCACCAATATTGAAGAAGAGCATTACTCCAACAGCTTCCGGGAAGTCGCCTATTCCGAAAGCGGCCAGTGTGGCGACGGCCATGAGAAAGTTCTCGTCAAATATCTCGCCCCTTGCTATGTTCTTCGCCGAAGTCATGAGCACCTCTCTGCCCAGCAGTAGATAGGCTATTATGCATACCGGCAGAACCAGCATGCCGGCCGTACTGTTTGCCGCATGTTCCATTATCAGTGCCGCGAAGAACAGAACTGCGCCGACTATCAGGCATATTACATCTGCCCTGCTCACTGCCCCATGTTCGTGATGGTGTTCATGGTCATGGTGATGTTCGTGTTCGTAATGATGCTCGTGCTCATGGTCATGATCGTGGCAGTGGCCGCAGCCGCAGCCTATGTCAGCGCCAAGCCTGTGTTCCCGGCGGTGATTGTGTTCATGTTCATGTTCATGTTCGTGCTCGTGATTGTGAATGTGTTCGTGTTCCATATGTAAATACCCCTATTCGTTAATGTGCTCGAGTGCAATGTTAAGAATGTCCCTGACATGCTCATCAGCCAGAGAATAATAAGAATGCTTCCCTTCCTTGCTGAACTTTACCAGCTTGTTGTCTCTCAGTACCTTGAGCTGATGGCTCACAGCCGACTTGGTCATGTTCATGAGAACCGCCAGATCGCATACGCACATGTCGTGGCAGTTGAGGGCCGCCAGAATATGAAGTCTGGTGCTGTCTCCAAAGACCTTGTACAGGTCGCTGACCCTCGCCAGTTCAACATCCGAAACTATTTCCTTCTTAACGTGTTCAAGAGATTCTTCGTGTACTGCACAACAGTCACATATCATTTCTTTCTTTCCCATTGCTTCCTCCTTGATTGAATGTTCATTCAACCGTCTATGGTCATTATAGTTGAATGTATGTTCAACTGTCAAGCAGATTTCTGTAATTGCGCATTAATACCCGAATATGTCAAAAAAACAAAAGATGACAGGTCTTCCCTGTCATCTGTCACCTTCATAAAAACTTATCTCCAGCTTTTCAGCTTTTTCTCGTTTCGCTTAAATGTAGCCTTCTTCAGCATTTTCTTTCGCCTTGCCTCAGCTACAATCTGCTCTTTTTCTTCCTTGATCTTTCTGGCCTCGTTGGCAAACTGATGGAAGTTCTGTGGTTTTGCGTTGCCGCTCTGCATAGCCTCATACTCTTCCCTGTTCATTTTAGTTCTTCCCGGAATATCAATATCAATATCACCGTTGTGCTGAATGAGTATTCTGTCATTGGCCATTGCTGCCCATTCAAATATCTGCTGAACATCTTCAGGTAATACGTTGAAGCTCTTTTTTGCTCCCTGTGGTTTCTGCACTGCTATAACAACATCAGGTTTTGCTCTGTCAAAATCTGCAACAATGCGGCTGATTTCTTTCCACTTCCAGACTGTGTGCTTCTTTACTCCAAAGACGCTGAATATATCATCAACACCTTCTCTGTCTATGTCGGTCATCGGTCGATAAAATGCCACCAGAATCAGCAGAATGCCTAAGGCCAGATACAGCAGACCACTGCCTCCGTCAGACAGAGCGGTTGCTCCCTTATACATGGCCATAAGTCCGATTGCACCTATTACCAGAGTAAGTACTTTACCGTTATTTTTTACTTTTGCATGAATTTTTTTCATAAATATTATCCTTCTATCACATCATACATTGTGAACGATCCGGTCTTTCCCTCTGCAAGTCTATCTCCAAGGTAGAGTATAGCATCACAGGCGCCGATTGCATAGCATCTCCAGTCATATGCATCGTGAGTAATCTGAAACATTTCGCCCTGACATCCGAATACCACATGGTGACTTGACGGCGTATTGCCTGCGCGCAGTGAATGGAATGTGATATCGTCATACCCTTTATTCTTCATTCCGGAGGCCATCTCCTGGGCAAGCTCCTTGGCCGTTCCGCTCGGTGCATCAAGCTTGGTGTCGGAATGTGCTTCGATTATTTCCATGCCCGCCTTGCTTTCAAGCATTGCAGCCGCTTCGCGAAGCAGCTTTTTCATTACGGTAACGACGTATGAAGTGTTTGCCGTCTGCATGAGAGGTATGCTTTCTGAAGCTTTTGCAAAAGCAGCCAGCTGCTCATCTGAAAAACCTGTTGTTCCGCAAAGCAGTCCCTTGCCATGAGCGATGCACTTTTCCAGGACGTCCATGCTCATTTCCAGAGAAGAATAATCTGCCACAACGTCGCAGAGATCTATGAGCTTTGTTCCGTTCACCTCAGCCTCAAGACTGTCATAGACAGGTGACCCGATATCGAAGCCAAGTCCGCAGACCTGTCCGGCGTCCTTTCCTATGTAATCTGCGCCGGGTCTTCCAACGCATCCTACTACTTCAATGTTTTCATTTTTGGAAGCCTCCTGAACAACGAGGCTGTCCATTGCACCCCGAGGTGCAGTCACAATTAATCTGACCATTTCATGCTCCTACTCGCCACAAGCATGCTCAGCAATCCGCTGACAAGCTTGCAGACTATGAAAATAAGTACCACATACCCGCTCGATACAGCGGATACAAATGCCATGGAGCCTCCGATTACGTAAGCTCCGCTTATGCTGAAAGCGCAGTTCAAGAGTCTGCCCTTTTCATCCATTCTTTCAAATAACGGCAAAATTGCCAGCGATGTTGCACAGTTCATCAGCATGCACACGACAGAAACCTCATTAGTCCCAAGCTTCTCCGCAAGCTGCTGAATCCGCCTTCTGAATAATTTCAGAACCAGCTCGGCAAGGACCAGAGATCCGGCAATTATTACAGCCGACTTAAACACTATCAGCAGCGCATTGAGAATTGAATCCATGCCCGCGTATCTTATCTGCGGAATGAATATTCCCAGCACTGCAAAGGCAAACATCAGATTTGTTGCAATCTGAATTATCTTTCCAACAACCATGAAGCCCTTTATCATGCCATCAGGAATTTTCCAGAGCCCAAGTGCAATGAGAAGGCAGATAATCAGAATCGGAAGAAACTGCTTCAGGAAAACCATGAAGTTCATCCTGAGCAGAGCTTCAGCCGCCAGCATTCCTACAGGAATCATGGTGATGCCTATCAAAAATCCTCTGAGCATCACATTCTTGTTTTCTCTGCCTACCGCAGCCAGGAAAACAGGAAGCTGGAAGCATATTGCCTGGCCCAGAAGTGTCCCGAGAACCACGCCGTTTATGACCAGGATTTCCGGGTCGGCTGCGACTGCCTTTGCGATATAGTAGCCACCGAGGTCCGGCGCCAGGATTGCTCCGACTATCATGGACGGGTCAAATGGCATCACATCTGAAATGGCGACAAAACCGCCTGCATGCCTTTCTATGAATTCCACTCCGATGGTGCACACGCCAACGATGGGAATAACCATGGTACCCATTGTGGCAAGGCCCTTGTCAAATGACTGGGACAGTCCCCAGCGAAGCGAAAATGTTTTATCTGCAAAACCGATTATTGCAAAAACAAGCATTATGCCTGTGAATACATTCATTTAACAACCTCAAAAAACTGTTCGAGTTCCTTTAATATTTTTCCCGCATATCCGGCTGATGCCGGCTTCATCGGCGTTGCTGCAGTGACAGCTGCCGTAAGTCTGATGAAAGGATTTTTGCCTCCGTTGAATCTGATCTTTTCGCCATAGGCTTCGACCAGGTCCGGAATTGTATTTTCGCCAAAGCGCACATCGGGAACAAGTGAGAATTTCAGCTTGTAGCCATCCTGTGATATTTCAGTGATTCCCATGCGGCGGGCTGCACTGCGTATTACGGCGATTCTGATCAGATTCTGTGTTTCCGCAGGAGGATCTCCAAATCTGTCTATGAATTCATCCATGAGATCCGATGCATCCTCGGCTGTTTCTATCATGGCAACCTTCTTGTACATCTGAAGCTTAAGAACTTCATCGTCAATGTATCTTGCCGGGATAAGAGCCGGTATAGGCAGATTGATTGCCGTTGTTTCAGGCTCTCTCACATCATCCAGTGGAACCGTCTCAATGCCTTCCTCCCGGCGGCTCTCTCTGTATATTGCATCGTCAAGAAGCTTGCAGTAGAGCTCATAGCCTATCTCAAGCATGTGTCCCGACTGCTCTCTTCCCAGAAGATTACCTGCACCTCTCAGTTCCAGGTCACGCATTGCAATCTTGAAGCCGGAACCGAACTCCGTAAAGTCACGAATTGCCTTCAGCCTCTTTTCGGCAATTTCCGAAAGCACCTTGTCTCTGTGATACATGAGATATGCATAGGCCATTCTGCCTGAGCGTCCAACACGTCCCCTCAGCTGATAGAGCTGAGCCAGACCGAACTTATCTGCATCAAGGACTATCATTGTATTTACATTAGGAATGTCCATTCCCGATTCGATTATGGTTGTGGACACAAGAACATCGTATTCTCCGGCGGAGAAATCCATTATTATGTCTTCAAGCTCCGATTCCTTCATCTGTCCATGCCCTACTGCAATGCTGGCATTCGGCACAAGTCTCTGAATGGTATCGGCTACTCTGTTTATTGATTTAACCTTGTTGTAGAGCACATATACCTGACCGCCACGACCTATTTCCTTTTCAATCACTTCACGGATAAGGAACTCGTCTTCCTCCATTACATATGTCTGAACAGGATACCTGTCTTCAGGCGGTTCCTCTATGGTGCTCATGTCCTTCATTCCCGAAAGAGACATGTGAAGCGTTCTCGGAATTGGTGTGGCCGACAGAGTGAGTACATCTATGTTCTCGCGAAGCTGCTTCATCTTTTCCTTGTGACGCACGCCAAATCTCTGTTCCTCGTCAACGACCAGAAGCCCAAGGTCCCTGAACTTAACATCCTTTGACAGGAGCCTGTGAGTTCCGATAACCAGATCCACTTCGCCCTTTGCGATGTCCTTCACTATCTTATCCTGCTGGGCAGCCGTCCTGAATCTGGAAAGCATTTCAACCCTTACAGGGAACTTTTCAAATCTTTCTTTCAGAGTATAGTAATGCTGATTTGCCAGCAGAGTTGTCGGTACCAGAACGGCGGCCTGCTTGCCCTCGATTACGCACTTGAACAGGGCTCTTGCTGCAACCTCTGTCTTGCCGAACCCAACATCACCGCATAGCAGCCTGTCCATAGGATAAGGCTTCTGCATATCCTCCTTTATTTCCGCAATGCATTTCAGTTGGTCGTCGGTTTCCGTGTACGGAAAACTGTCCTCGAATTCCTTCTGCCATACAGTGTCTTCTGCAAAAGCAAACCCCGGCTTGTTTCTCCTGATATTTGCGACGCGCAAAAGCTCCGAAGCCATGTCCGAAACGGCTGCTATTGCCTTTGCTTTAGTAGTCTTCCATTCGCTTCCCGACAGCTTGTTAACGCGCGGTGTTATTCCGTCGCCGCCGATGTATTTCTGCAGCGATCCCAGCTGGTCAACCGGAATGTAGAGCATGTCGGAGCCGGCGTATTCCACCTTGAGGAAGTCCTGCTTCATGCCCTGGACTATCAGCTGTTCTATCCCCGTAAACCTGCCGATGCCGTGGCTCTCGTGGACAACGTAGTCGCCTTTTTCGACATCTGCAAAGCTCTTTATCTGTTTTACATTTGAGCCGGACTTTGTCGCGCGTCTGCTTCTCTTTCTTACAGATCTGTTGCCGCCAAAGACATCGCCTTCCCAGATGTAGCATGTCTTGCTGTCAGTAAACTCCATGCTGGCGGTTATTGTGCCTTCCACGACAGTTATGTGGCCTGCCTTTGCTCTGCCCGGGAGAATTCTTTCATTGAAGTTCTCGTGCTGAACAAAGTCCAGCATGTTCTTTTTTCTGTCCTCGGTTCCGCAGACGATTGTAATGTCAAAACCACGGGCAATATAATTCTCCAGGTCGTCTCTGAACTGGTCCGTGTGTCCCGCATACTGTGGCATCTGTCTGGTTTCAACCTGTCTCAGCTCCGCCAGATACGGACCTTCTGCAGTCTTCGGACCGCCCTTGATTGTCATTACAAAAGGAGTGAAAATGTAGCCCTCAAGATTTCTTTCTTCCGGCAGATCATAGAGTCTGAAGAAGTCTTTTTCGTCAATCATCATTGCGAAATCTTCTTTTATTCCGTGACCGCTCTCAAGAATATCTTCTATATCACAGGCTCTTTCCTTCTGGAAGGCCTCCAGTGTTTCCAGGATTCGTGCCGGATCATCTACCATGATGGTCGGGCTATCCATGTAGTCCCACAGATATTCCGTTTCATCATAGAAATATCCCAGGAATTTCTCCATGTACTGGAGGTTTATCATGCCGTCCGCATATTCAAGCAGCTGATCCCTTCTGTGAGTCAGTGCCTCCTCCAGCTCAGGCGTCCTCTTTATTGCTCTGTTGTATGCACGGGAAACTCTGCCGGCTGCCTTTGCGAAAACCTCTTCGTCCCGGACAAGCTGGGTGCACTGATATATGGTTACGCTCTGCATGTTCTCGCTCGAGCGCTGGGTTTCAATGTCAAATGCTCTGATTGAATCGATTTCTGTATCAAAGAGCTCAATTCTGTATGGATTTTCTCCTTCCGGAGTGAAAATGTCGATAATGCCGCCTCTCATGCTGAATTCGCCCCGGGCCTCAATCATCGCCGTGCGCTCGTATCCCATGAGAGAAAGCTTCACTGCCAGCTGCGCCGGGTCAATATCCTGCCCCATCTTCAGCTCAACAATATTCTCCTCAAACACCGCCTTCGGTGGCAGCTTCCTGATTGCTCCTGTGACAGGTGCAATGACAACACAAGGCTCGCCCCTGACTACCGCCTTCAGCACCTTCATCCTTTCCAGCAGCGCATCATTGCTCTTCGCCTCGTATGCTGCAAGGCTCTCATCCTCCGGCGGCAGCACGAAGAATGGGACAGGGGGTCGGGGGGGGGGTGGGCGCGGGGGCGGACACCCCCCCCCCCCCCCCGCCCGAAAAACAAAAAAAAACGGGTGG
>JAUNIQ010000019.1:13751-19483 GCA_030535275.1 Bacillota bacterium
CCCGCCCTCTTTCGCGGCGGGGGGGGGCTTTCACCCCCCGCGGGAACCCACCCCCGACCCCCTGTCCCATTGCACTAAAAAAAGAAAGGTCTGTCTGAAGCCTTTTTGCCCTGTTTAATGTAGGAACAACAATCAGACACTGACCTTTTTTCTCTTTCAGTATTTCGGTTATGATTGGTGCAACGCGTCCTTCTGAGGCGCCTGCAATGTTAATCATTCCCTTCATCTTCCGGATCCTTTTTCTTTCCTGTATTGAATCTGTTCATGGCAATGTCGATGCCATCTGTCAGAATGCAGTCGATTGAATCGGCTGCCTTTTTTATTGTTTCGGCAAGGATTTCAGCTTCTTTACTGCTTATCGGGCCTGTAACGTAGTCCTTCCAGTCATCTCCACCGGAGTTTCCTATTCCTATGCGGATTCGCGGGAATCTGTCGTCCTGCAGCTGGTAGATTACAGATTTCATTCCGTTATGGCTACCGGAGCTGCCCTTTTTTCTTATGCGAAGATTGCCTGTAGCAAGGTCCAGGTCGTCGTAGATTACGATAAGGTTTTCAATAGGCACATCGTAATATGCCATTACTTCTCTTAAGGATTCACCGCTCAGGTTCATGTAGGTCTGCGGCTTAACCAGCAGGACCTTCTCACCGTTTATGATACCTTCTCCTGTAAGAGCCTTGTGCCTGATTTTGCTTACCCTGATACCGTGCTTTGATGCGAATTCATCCAGAACCAGGAAGCCCATGTTATGACGAGTTTTTTCGTATTTTTTTCCCGGGTTTCCCAGTCCTGCGATTACGTACATTTTTTAGAATCTGTTCCCTTCAAATATCTTACTGATTGATTCGTTGCTGTGGATTCTTGAAAGTGTTTCGGCGAACAGAGGTCCTACTGAAAGCACCTTGATCTTGTCAATCTTCTTGTCTTCAGGAAGCGGAATGGTATTGAGGATAACCAGCTCTTCAATTGCTGAATCCTGTATTCTCTCAATTGCCGGTCCTGAAAGAACAGCGTGAGTTGCGCAGGCCTTAACGCTCTTGGCACCGAGATCCTTCAGTGCATTTGCTGCGTTTGTGATTGTGCCTGCTGTATCGATCATGTCATCGAGAAGGATGCAGTTCTTGCCTTCAATGTCACCGATGATGTTCATGATTTCGCTTACGTTTGGCTTAGGTCGTCTCTTGTCTACGATGGCAATCGGACATCCAAGAGGTTCTGCCATATTTCTTGCACGAGGAACGCTGCCGTGGTCAGGAGAAACGATAACCAGGTCTTCTATGTTCTGCTTTGCATAGTAATCTGTAAGAAGCGGCTGACCGATCAGATGGTCTACAGGAATTGTGAAATATCCCTGAATCTGTGCTGCGTGCAAGTCCATTGTTATGATTCTGTCAGCGCCTGCAGCTACCAGCATGTCAGCTACCAGTTTTGCTGTGATTGGATCACGTGCTTTTGCTTTTCTGTCCTGTCTGGCGTATCCGTAATAAGGAACTACCGCACAGATTCTGCCTGCTGATGCTCTCTTCATTGCGTCAATTGTAATGAGCAGTTCCATGAGATTGTCGTTTACAGGGCTGCATGTTGACTGGATGACAAAGCAATCACATCCTCTTACTGTTTCGCCCAGGTTTACTGCAGTTTCACCATCGCTGAACTTCTTGACTTCCAGTTCGCCAAGAGGCTTACCCATGATTGATGCAATTTCTTCTGCAAGTTCTGGATGTGAGTTGCATGCAAAAAGCTTGTAATTTGCAAATAGACTGTTCTTCATCATTTCTTGTTTCTCCTTTTTCTAGTCCTCGATTTTCTTTAACTCTCTAACTCTGGTTTTTCTTATTGCTTCAATTCTCGAAACATCCATGTCGAGAATCATTTCACCTACTTTATATATATCCCCTGCGCCCATGGTCAGAATAAGGTCTCCTGCCTTTGCATTTTCATATACATAATTGGCCATCGCCAGGAAATTCTCGAAGTATTCTATCTCCAGCTCCGGATTGTGCTGTTTAATCCTGTCCATGAGGGTCTTGGAGCTGATCTTGTAGATATTCTTTTCGCGCGCTGCGTATATTTCCGCGAGCATTACCTCGTCTGCCTCGTCAAAGGCTTCTGCGAATTCGTCCAGAAGCGCCAGTGTTCTAGTATATGTATGCGGCTGGAAGAGGCACCAGAGCTTATTGTGCTTCATGTTCTTCACTGCCGACAAAGTAGCCTTGATTTCTGTCGGGTGATGAGCATAGTCATCAATAATCTTCACATTTGTGCTTGTTCTTCCCAGAATATCAAATCTTCTATGTGTTCCGCTGTAGCTTTCCAGGGTTTTTACGATGTCATCCACTTCTACGCCGAGAATGTGACTGCATGCAAAAGCAGCCAATGCGTTCAGGATGTTATGCTCGCCGGGAACATTCAGATTTACACTGCAGAGCTTTCTTCCCTCGTGGTTAACATCGAATTTAGGCATTCCTTCAGCATCGAATCTGATGTTGCTTGCATAGTAGTCACTTTCGGCGCCGAGTCCGAATGTAACGGTGTTTGGAAGCCCTTCAATAACGCTCCTTACGAAAGGATTGGCATCATAGGCTATTACAACGCCGTCCTCAGGAACAAGCCTTGCAAATTTCTCAAAAGATCTTGCTATATGCTCAACATCCTTGAAATAATCAAGATGATCCGAGTCAATATTGAGGATTATTTCAACGTTCGGCTGAAGTTCCAGGAAGCTGTCTCTGTACTCACATGCCTCGGTTACGAAGTAGTCCTTACCGCCAACATAGCAGTTTCCACCTATTTCATCCAGATTTCCACCCACCAGAATGGTTGGCTCCTTATCAGCATCCTTGAGAATCAGAGAAACCATTGATGTTGTAGTGGTTTTGCCATGGGTTCCGGAAATGGCAATGCTCCTGTCATATTCGCCCATGAGAGCGCCCAAAGCCTGTGCTCTGGTGATAGTCGGAATGCCCAGCTGTCTCGCCATGACGAGTTCAGGGTTGTCGTCACCGACTGCAACCGTATATACAACCAGGTCTACATCTTCAACATTTTTGGCTCTGTGACCCAGAAAAACATGGGCACCCTGCTCCATGAGGCGCTCTGTAATGTCGCTTTCTCTCATGTCGGAGCCCGATACCTCAAAGCCTCTGGAAATAAAAATCTCGGCAACGGCTGAAAGTCCTATTCCTCCGATACCTATACAGTGTACTTTCTTATATTCAGACAGATTAATCACTTGTCGTCCTCCCTAATTACATACACAGTTATTATAGCACAAGAAACTGCTGTTTTGGGCATTCTTAACGCAGTTATTATTTTCAGAATTTTTAGTAATATTACTTGTATTTTTTGCCAATTCATTATATACTTAAGCGTAAATTTTTTTCGGCATGAAAGGCGGTACGCATATGAACATTACTGACGTACGAATCCGCAAGGTAAACGATGATAGCAAGATGAAGGCTATCGTTTCCATCACCTTCGACGACGAATTTGTAGTTCATGACATTAAGATTATAGAAGGTCAGAATGGACTCTTTATTGCAATGCCTAGCAGGAAGATGGGCGAAGGCGACTTCAGAGATATCGCTCACCCACTGGTATCTGAAACCAGGAACAAAATCAGAGACGCCATATTTGAAGAATACGATAAGGTTCTGGCACAAAAGGCAACCGAGGAAGCGACAGGCGAACCTGAAGAAGCGTAAATCGGTGTTGCAAAGAAATTCAATATTGGTATGAAAAAAGGAGCTTTCGCTCCTTTTTTGTTAAGCTTAATTTGTGGATTTCCTTTGATTTGTGACCATTTACTGCCGGTTGAAATAGTCTATTCCGTCTCTCGGATTGAAATAGGTTCTTATATAACCATCGGTACTCAGAACGACGAACTCATTTGTCTTTTCCACGTAATATACGGTATCCCCGTCCTCTTTTTCTGTCTTTGTAAGGGCATCGTGATTGGCTATTACAGCATTGGCCGCCTCAAGGTACTCTTCCGCAGAATCAAAACCCATGGCGATCCCGTGCTTCTGATAATGTTCCTGCAGATAATCGTCATATCTGAAGCTGTAGTTTACTACTATGTTCTGCGCTGACTGCCCTTCTGCTTTCTCACCTGTCTCTGCCTTCTTGCCATGACAGGCTGCAATTCCGGCGATAATCAGTGCAAGCAAAACCAGCAGCGCTATTATTGTCTTTGCATTAATTTTCATTATTCTGCCTCTTCGCTGTACTTCTGTCTCGCCTCGTTGAGGCTCATTTCGTTGGCCCCGCCGTCATAGTCGGGGTCCTCCTTCTGAACTCTGTCGTCCTCCCATCCGCAGACAGGACAGATCTCGAATGAGTTCTGTTTTGAGAAATAGTGTCTGCCGCATACCGGGCAGAGAAGTTCTTCGTTCATTTTCTTGTCCTTTTTCCTTTTTTTATTAATGAATACAGGTCCGTAGAGAATTATTATCAGTACGATAAGCATGACAGCATATCCATATCTGTAATCACCCAGCGCCTCAAACACTCCCAGGGGACTTCCCTTGCTGATATGTACCAGGTACATGAAATTCTTTCCTGCGATTATGTCAAAGGCATATATTCCGCCGGCCATGGCAAAGAGTGCTGCAATGTTTGGCACGACTGTGCTCAGTTCCGGAACGATATCTCCCCCTGCTATGCACATTACCACATAGGCAATGAGCAGAATGTGAACCGTGAAGCTGTGAATGCTCATGAGGTTGAAGGCAGGCAAAGCTGTCCAGGCCGGAAACAGTATGGCCGCAAGACATCCCGGCACGCCCACAAGATAGAGGAAGTTCCCTATCTGCCTGTTCAGCACACTTCCCTTGCGTGTTAATGGATGGATGATTGCCAGTATTATGCTGATGCTGCACAGATGAAACGGCAGATAGTTAAGCACGGACACATGGTTTGCTGCAACAATGATATAATCCATGATTTTATCAATTAGCATAAGCATCGCAATAATCATGCGCATGCCGTGTCTGCAGAGCTTTTGCCCAGGCTGGCGGCGGTGACTGTGCTTACCATCCTGTTGCCCTGCTGTTCTCGGGCATTGTGCGCCGCATCCGCAGTCGCAGCCCTTCCTGTAAAGCACAGCAAGAACTACCGATGTGACAATCATCAGCACTATCCAGAATATGTGCTCCGGCCCGAAAAGGCTAAAGCCGTCATATATTGAACTGTCTATTGTTTCGAGTATGCTTAACATGGCTTAATTATAGCACGATTGATTCGTACACCCAAAGCAAAGAAAAAGACGAGCGTTTGCTCGTCTTCTTCTTATTGGCTAGGGTAGCAGGATTTACGCGGCGGAGCCCCTGCCCCTCCGCCGTCCTGCGGCTCCCCATACGGTCGCCTTGGACCCGTCGCTGCTCAACAGCCCACCGGGCTGTCTCTCTACGCTCCGGCCTTTTCAGGTTCGAATCCTTAATAACACTATTAGCCAAAACAAAACAGCACTCTTTCGAGTGCTGTTTTGTTTTGGCTAGGGTAGCAGGATTCGAACCTGCGCATGATGGAATCAGAATCCATTGCCTTACCGCTTGGCGATACCCCACCGATTATGGGGTGGATAGTGGGATTCGAACCCACGCATAACGGAGCCACAACCCGCTGTCTTAACCACTTGACTATACCCACCACATTAATGGAGGCGACACCCGGATTTGAACCGGGGAATAAAGGTTTTGCAGACCTCTGCCTTACCACTTGGCTATGTCGCCAT
>JAUNIQ010000020.1:0-17993 GCA_030535275.1 Bacillota bacterium
ACAGATTTCAGACAAACCGACTGAACAGAACTTTGAATACATCTACAAATTGAACAGAGATTATCCTGAACATATCACAGTTGCATCCATCATGGGTTCAAGTGTTGAAGAATGGAAGAAGCTTGCTAAGATGGCTGATGAAGCCGGAGCTAAGATTATCGAAGGAAACTTCTCATGTCCTCAGATGACTTCACATGACATGGGTTCAGATGTTGGTACAAACAATGAACTGGTTGAGTCATACTCAAGAGCAGTTGCGGAAACAGTTCCACATATTCCATTTGTAGCTAAGATGACTCCTAACTGCAAGAACATGGAAGAACATGCAAGAGCAGCTCTGAAGGGCGGTGCTGCAGCTGTTTCAGCTATCAATACAATCAAATCAATCACAAATATTGACTTTGAAAATAATACAGGAATGCCTGTAGTAAACGGTAAATCATCAATTTCCGGTTACTCAGGAGCTGCAGTTAAGCCAATAGCTCTGAGATTCTGTGCACAGGTTCAGAAGGATGAAGAAATTCAGAAGATGGCTAAGGCTGGCAAGTGGAACTTCGGTTATGGTCACGAAATGTCAGGTATCGGTGGTATCGAAACCTGGAGAGACGTTGCTGAATTCCTGGCAGTAGGATGCAGAAACATTCAGGTTACTACAGCAATCATGCAGTATGGTTACAGAATCGTTGAAGACATGGCTTCAGGTCTCATGCACTTCATGGAAGAAAAGGGATATGACAAGCTGGATGATTTCATCGGATGCGCACTTCCTAATATTATTCCTGCAGAAGATCTGGACAGAAGCTTTAAGCTCTTTCCTAGATTCGATGAAAAGAAGTGTATCGGATGCGGACGTTGCTACGTTTCATGCTACGATGCAGCTCATCAGGCAATCGAATGGAATGAAAAGAAGAGAAAGCCTGAACTCATCGAAGACAACTGTGTAGGATGCCATCTCTGTCTGAATGTATGTCCTGTTCAGGAATGTATCGTTCCTGGCGAACTGAAGAAGAAAAAGGGACACAAGATGTCAAAGAACATCAAGATCAAACAGCATTATGAATAAGCTAAACAGGTGAGAGCAAGTGCCAGCGCTTCGCTGAGGCACTTCGCTCCAATTCCTACACGCACTTCGTGCTCAAATGTAAACTGCACTAAAACCGCTTCGCGGAATTAGTGCAGTTTTTTAATTAATTCGTGTTATAATAAATGTGTGTGATGCTGAGATAAACAGGAGAAATATCGGAGGCGTGATATGGAGTGGGAAAAACTTCTTTCAACAAAATTACAGATGGAACATCCAAGCGTTCCGCAGTCATGGAGCGTGTATTCTGTTGACGAGTTTGAAAACGATTACAGAAGGATAATAAGTAGCGAAGAATTCAGAGCACTGCAGGACAAAATGCAGGTTCTTTCACTGCAGAAAAGTGACTTTGTCAGAACGAGACTGACGCATTCTCTGGAGGTATCCTCCATAGGCAGGCAGCTTGGGACCATGGTTGCCAGAAATGCGAGAAAGAATGAAAAAACAAATTTATTTGGGGATAAATCAGAACTTTATGCCAGATACTTTTCCACCATTCTTTCTACTGCAGGATTACTTCACGATCTGGGCAATTCACCATTTGGCCATTTTGGTGAGGAGGCTATAGGAAACTGGTTCAGACAGAGATTTGAAGATGACGGTTTTGAATACAAAGGCAGACCTGTCAGAGAAATACTGTCAGAACAGATGAAAAATGATCTGATCGGTTTTAACGGAAACAGTCAGACTCTGAGGATTCTCAGCAGGCCTTACCGCGACGGCGTAAGCAGCGAACTTGATGTTACCTGTTCAGTGATCAATTCACTGATGAAATATCCTACAACCTCACTGACGATGGTCCCGTCAGGAAATGACGGCCGAATGAAAAAGATGGGTTGCTTCCTTTCTGAAGAGGACTTCTTCAATTCAGTGAGAAGTGAGTGCGGCCTGAAAAATAATGAGATGTATCCTCTGGCCTTTCTTCTTGAAGCATCTGACGATATCGGCTACGTGATCTCCGACCTTGAAGATGTTATTAATGAAAAAGTGGTCAGTGAGCTGGAACTGGTAAGATTCTGCAATAAAGCCTTTGCACAGATGCGTGAAGAATGTGAGAAGGCAGGCATGACCGAAGAGGAAGATCTGCAGCTTATGATCGCAGAGGACCTTCTGAAAAAACAGGAAAAGGCGGTCATGCAGGAAGGAACTGACGAAGAACGTCTCAGGAGGACCATACGTTTTCTGCAGTTTGCCAAGAAATGGTTTATCTACAGTGCAGCAGATACCTTTGTTAAATGCTACGATCAGATCATGGACGGCAGCTTCAGAGGAGAACTTCTGGAAGAAGGATTCCACAGCAAAACAATTAAGATATATAAACAGCTTATGGCTCGTTATGTTTATACCGAACTGGATAAACTGAAGACAGAGCTTGCGGGCAGCAGAATAATTATGGAACTTATGGACAGATTCGTTCCGGCCTGCATTTACTGGCAGGAAGATGACTGCACAGAGAAGCAGAATCGGATAGACACGTCATATATGAAGATTTTTCCGAGCAAGTATCTGGACGATTACGAGCAGAGAAAAACTGATGATGATGCATACAATCTGTATCTGAGATTCCACATGGTTATAGACTATATCAGTGGGCTGACAGATTCAAAGGCAAAAAAGCTTTATCAGGAACTGACAGGATTTTAGTACCGGGTCAGGATGGTTTTGAAGGAGGCTGATTATGAACGTTGTTGATATAATTACAAAAAAGAAGAATCGCGAAGAACTTACGAGAGAAGAGCTCGAATATATGGTAAAAGGATTTAACGATGGAAGCATTCCCGATTACCAGATGTCGGCATTTCTCATGGCGGTTGTCCTTCAGGGCATGAGCAGGGAGAACACCGTGGCGCTGACTGAAATCATGAGAGATTCGGGAGATGTCATGGACCTTTCCGGCATTAATGGCATTAAGGTTGATAAGCATTCCACCGGAGGAGTTGGCGACAAGACGACTCTGATTGTCGCGCCTATCGCAGCAGCCGCAGGAGTTCCCATTGCCAAGATGAGCGGAAGAGGACTGGGCTTCACAGGAGGCACAGTGGACAAGATGGAATCCATTCCGGGCTTCAGAACTTCCATGGAGAAGGAAGAGTTCATCAGGGCTGTAAATGAGCGTGGAATTGCCGTAATCGGGCAGACCGGAAATCTGGCGCCAGCAGACAAGAAGATATATGCTCTGCGTGATGTGACCGGAACGACAGAGAGTCTGGCGCTTATTACATCGAGCATAATGAGCAAAAAGCTTGCTGCAGGAAGTGATGCCATCGTTCTGGACGTCAAGTGCGGAAGTGGAGCTTTCATGAAGACACTTCCTGATGCAGAGGAGCTCGCACACTCGATGGTGGATATCGGCAAGGCTGCCGGCAAGAATACAATCGCCATCATTTCGGACATGAACCAGCCTCTGGGCAATGCTGTAGGAAATGCGCTGGAGGTTCAGGAAGCCATGGACGTTCTTAAGGGAAAGGGTCCTGAGGACATAAGAGAGCTGTCACTGAATCTTGCCGGAGCTATGGTTGTGGCCGGAGGAATAATTGACGGCAAAGCTTTCGGGTCAGAGGACTCAGTAATAAAGGGTGTCAAGCTGGCAGAGGAAATGCTGGACAGCGGCAAGGCTCTTGAGAAATTCAGAGAATTTGTCGAAGGTCAGGGCGGCAATCCTGAGATCATAAACGATTACAGCCTAATGGCGCAGCCGGCATACAGCCTGGAAGTCCGAGCCGAAGAGAGCGGATATGTTTCAAAAGTCGATGCTTTGAAGATAGGCCTGGCATCCCAGCACACTGGAGCCGGCAGAGAACGCAAGGAAGACTCAATAGACATGTCAGCCGGAATCGTACTGAATAAGAAAATCGGTGATGAGCTTGAAAAGGGTGACCTGCTCTTTACCGCATACGCAAATGACAAAGATAAACTTGCCAGAGGAGCTGAAGAAGCAAAGGCAGCCTATGAATTCGGCAAGACAAAAGAAGCAAGACCAAGTCTGATTAAAAAAGTTATTGAATAAACGGAGGGTAGAAAATGAAAATTCAATTTTGCGGAGCGACAACAGGAGTAACAGGATCCTGCCATCTGATTACAACAGAGAATCACAAGGTTCTGCTGGACTGCGGACAGTATCAGGGCGGCAAGGCGCAGGAAGAAATGAACTATGAAGAATTTCCTTTTGACCCTTCAGAAATAGAATATATGGTTCTGAGCCATGCCCATATCGACCACTGTGGCAGAATTCCGCTTCTCGTAAAGAGAGGTTTCAGAGGACAGATTTACTGTACGGATGCTACGGCTGATCTGCTGGAGATAATGCTTAAGGACAGCGGCCATATTCATGAGCAGGAAGCTGAATGGAAGAATAGAAAAAATGCCAGAGCAGGCAGACCTCTCGTTGAACCTCTCTATACTGAAAAGGACGCAGAGGAATCACTTAAGTACGTGAAGCCGGTTTTATACGATCAGCTGATTGAACTGAACGACGAAATGAAAGTCGTATTTAACGATGCGGGGCATATTCTCGGTTCAGGAGAAATAGAACTGTGGGTAAGCGAACAGGGCAACACTTCCAAGATAGTATTCTCAGGTGACCTGGGAGTAATGGAAAGACCTATTCTGAGAAACCCTACCATCATCAAGAAGGCAGATTACGTAATCATGGAGACTACATACGGAAACAGACTCCATCCGGAAAATTCTCTGGACGTTAACAATCTTATCGATATTATCTGCAAGACTGCAGAGCGCGGAGGCAACACGGTAATTCCTTCATTCGCAGTCGGCAGAACACAGGAACTGATATTTGAACTGAACAAAATCTACGACAGCAAGAATGATCCACGTCAGAAGAAGCTGGAAAATGTGAAGGTCTACATTGACAGCCCTATGGCTACATCTGCAACTGAGGTGTTCAAGAATAATGCCCAGGTGTTCGACGAGGAAACAAAGGACTACATCAGCAAGGGCGATAACCCTCTGGAATTTGAAAACCTGAAGTTCACACAGTCAACAGAAGAGTCACAGTGGCTCAACGTTGACAAGGAACCTAAGGTTATCATTTCCGCCAGTGGAATGTGCGAAGCAGGTAGAATTAGACATCATCTGAAGCACAATCTCTGGGACAAGAGAAACAGCATAATCTTTGTCGGATACCAGGCTGAAGGAACACTGGGAAGATGCCTCGTAGAGGGCCAGAAGGAAATAACACTCTTCAGCGAAAAGATACAGGTAAATGCTGAGATCCACAACCTTGAAGGATTCTCTGGACACGCTGACATGAACGGACTTCTCTCATGGCTTGAAGGCTTCCAGAAGCAGCCTAAGCAGATTTTCCTGGTTCACGGCGAACCTGATGTGAAGCTTGACTTTGCGAAGACCGTAAAGGAAAAGCTGGGATACGATACAATTCCTGTTAACATTAACAGTGAATATGAACTTGAAACAGGCGGCGGCGAAGTTATCAGCATGAAGGAAGCAATTGCTGAAGCGGTTGACGAAAAGACTGTTAATGATGCCAGAGACAACCTGTACAACATCAGAAGAAGACTGGAAGATATTATTTACAACACAGATCTTAGTGTTGACAAGAACACGGATCCTGAAAAGCTTGCCAAGATCAACAACATTATTCTTGAGCTGGAGAAGTCGGCAATCAATCTTGGAGCGACAATTTCCGAGAACTACGACGATGAGGGATTGAACCTTTCAGATGAACAGATTGCTCAGCTGAAGGAAAGCCGTGAGGAAGAAAAAAAGAGACACGAAGCCGAGAAAAAGCAGAAGCAGAAGCGCTAAAACCAAAGACAGCAAATAAATGTAAAAAATGAGACTCAAATGTTTCGTTTTTGAGAAATCCGATAAATCGCTGTTTAATTATTGTGCTAAAATAATTACAATAAGTTATAGCGATTTAAAGTGGATCTGAAACAGAAACATGACAAATCTCAAGGATATCAGCGCTGACGTTCAGCAGGTGGCAGAAGCCATCAGCATCGCACTCGGCGTTGAGGTCGAAATAGTCGACAACAAACTGAATATAATAGGTGGAACCGGAGTATACTTCGATAAAATCGGACAGAAGGAAGAGCGGGGAAATCTTGAAGGGAACTATCTCTACGCCAGAGTTCTGCGAACGGGAGAAACTCAGTATGTCGCCGATGCCATTCACGCCAAGGATTATGACGAGAAAGGCGCCGAGGGAACTTTGTCAGGAGAACGTGCCGAAATCTGTACACCGATTATTCTGGACGACGACATTA
Organism: Bacillota bacterium; assembly: GCA_030535275.1. Classification (GTDB taxonomy): domain Bacteria; phylum Bacillota; class Clostridia; order Peptostreptococcales; family Anaerovoracaceae; genus Lentihominibacter. The sequence goes on from JAUNIQ010000020.1 coordinate 6,331, forward strand.
TCGGAATTATCGGGCTCGTAGCATTCACCGAAGAGCAGAACAGGATTCTCGCGGATACCAACAGAAACATGATTGGCTTCGTAGAGAGAATGGCTGATCTTCTCGCTGCAAAGGCAGACCAGCAGCAGACGCTGGAAAGTGCGGAAGTATCCCGCGATGAGATGTCAACTGTACTTGAAACCGCCCACGAGGGAATCTTTGCTCTTGACCAGAACGGTAATGTCAAGCACTGCAACAACATTGCTGCTGAACTTTTTCAGACTACGAAAAAAGATATTGCCGGAAGGCATATCAGCCAGCTTATGCCGGGCAGTCCTGCGCTGAGGGTATTTGACAGCGGTAAGGGCTATACGGAGAATGAAGAGATTTTCACCGTAAACGGCCATCAGTACCACTTCATAGTGACCGTTAAACCGGTTATGAGAGGTGATGAAACAGAAGGTCTCGTAGTTTCATTCAGAGACATTGAGGAAGCTCAGAAACTCGTGTACAACTTCAACAACAGAACGCTGAAGAACACGGTTGACGATATTATAGGAACAAGCAAAAGCATAATGGCGGCTAAGCGGAATACGCTCAAGTTTGCCAGAGGAAATTCCACAGTACTGATTACAGGTGAGTCTGGAACGGGAAAGGAAATGTTCGCAAAGGCAATTCACTATGCCGGCAGCAGAGCAGAAAAACCTTTCGTGACCGTCAACTGCGGAGCAATTCCTGAAAACCTTTTGGAGAGTGAGCTCTTCGGTTATGAGAAGGGCGCTTTTACCGGAGCAAGCGAAAGAGGCAAGGCCGGTAAATTTGAACAGGCCGACGGCGGCACAATCTTTCTTGATGAAATAGGTGACATGCCTTTGCATCTTCAGGTGAAGATACTTCATGTTCTCCAGAACATGAGGTTTGAGCGAGTCGGCGGAAACAGGGAAGTCCTTGTTGATGTCCGTGTCATAGCGGCCACCAACCAGGATCTTGAGAAGCTCATCAGCGAGGGCAAGTTCAGAGAAGACCTCTATTACAGACTGAGTGTAATTCCTCTCAGCGTTCCTCCGCTCAGGGAGAGAAGAGAGGACATCCGCCAGCTGATGCGACACTTCCTCAAGAAGTACAATGCATTCATGAACAGGAAAATCGACTCCTTCTCAGATGAGGTTGAGGAGCTGTTCATGAACTATGACTGGCCCGGAAATGTCCGCGAACTTGAGAATGCAATTGAGTATGGCACTAACATGGCGTTCGGAAACGAAATCGGGATAGATGAAGTGCCTGCGAGAATTCTCAGAAACGGCAACAACTCGGTCAAGTACAGCAACCTGGACATGCCGCTGGCGGATCAGGTAAAGATTTTCGAGAAGGAAATCATTACCGAGAAGCTGAAACAGTCGGGCGGCGTCAAGGATACGGTAGCAAGAGAGCTTGGCCTTTCCAGAGCGACACTTTACAGGAAGCTTGCAGAGCTGGAAATCAAATAGATATCTATTGCCTTTGCGGCATGATATATAACATTGTTTTACATTTAATAAATGACTATAAAATTTCAAGGAGGAAAAATTATGTCAGAATTAAGAACAGCATTACCTAAGATCGTGACTCCTCTGCCAGGTCCTAAGGCACAGGCACTGATCGAAAGAAGAGCAAAGTCAACACCTAAGGCTATCGGTACTGCATACAAGGCAGTAATCGAAAGAGGCGAAGGCGCAATGTTCCAGGACGTTGATGGAAACATCTTCCTCGACTGGATTGCAGGCGTTGGCGTACTGAACATTGGATACTCACATCCAGAACTGATTGAAGCAGTAAAAGAACAGGCTGACAAGTACTTCCACTCAATGTTCAATATCACTACTCACGAACCATACGTTGCACTGGCAGAAGAGTTCTGCAAGATCGCTCCAGTAAAGGGTGACGAAAAGCAGGCATTCTTCGTATGCTCAGGTTCAGAAGCAGACGAAAACGCTGTTAAGGTTGCAAGAAACTACACAGGCAGACCTAACATCATCGTATTTACAGGCGCATTCCACGGAAGAACTTCCCTGACTATGACCATGACAGCTAAGAAGTCATATGCAGTAGGCATGGGTCCTTTCCCTGATGGCGTATACAGAGTTGAATTCCCTAACCTTTACAGAGCACCGGGCGGAATGGGTGAAGCAGAAGCTATCAAGTACTACATTGATAAGCTGGAAGAAGCATTCATCGAAGTAACTCCTCCAGATCAGTGCGCAGCAATCGTATTCGAACCTGTACAGGGCGAAGGCGGATTCATTCCTGCACCAATTGAATGGGTTAAGGCAGTTAGAGCTCTCTGCGACAAGTACGGAATCATGATGGTATGCGACGAAGTACAGTGCGGATGGGGACGTTCAGGAAGAATGTTCGCTTCAGAATACTTCAAGGATGCAGGCGCAGCTCCTGATATCATGACTACAGCTAAGTCAATCGCTGGTGGTATTCCACTTTCAGCAATTGTTACTCGTAAGGAAGTTATGGACAAGGTTAACCCTGGTACTATCGGCGGAACTTACGGTGCAAACGCTCTGGCAGCTGCATCAGCACTGAAGGTTATCGAGGTAATGAAGAGAGATGACTACCCTGCAAAGGCACTGCACATTGCAGAAAAGATCACTGCCGGACTGAAGGAAATCCAGAAGAAGCACCCTTGCATCGGCGACATCAGAGGAACAGGCGCTATGATGGGTCTCGAACTGATTGCAGATCCTGCAACTAAGGAACCTGCAGCTGACCTGACTGGCAGAGTAATTCAGAACTGCATGAACAAGGGCCTGATGCTCGAAGCAGCAGGAACATTCAACAATGTTATCAGAATTCTGTCACCACTGGTAGTAACTGATGAACAGATCGATGCTGGTATCGCTATCATGGCTGCAGCATTTGATGAAGAAGACAAATAATCACACAGTGATACTAAAGAAAGAGGCTCACAAGAGCCTCTTTTTTTATGGTATAATAAGAACAGGAAAAAAGTATGAAACTGAATTCCCTGATGAAAAACTATGTAGGTCTGATACTCACAAAGGACTATGAGGAAATCAGTGAAGAGAGCGACAACCTCTTTGAAAGAGCTCTGGCAAGGTCAACATTTGAGTATTTTAAAGCACATCATAACAAATAACAGAAATACGCTAAATTAACAAAAATTGCAAAAAAACTTGATTTCTTAGAAACGATAAGCTAAAATTTAACTGTGGTTATCCCCTGATAACCTCATTAATCTCTAATCCCAATACCCCTTTTAACAAACAGGACCTTCGGGTCCTGTTTGTTTTTTTGAAAAGAATAATGGGACAGGGAGTCACCTCTCAGTAAACCACCGCAGGTATCTTTGTGTTATAATAATCACGGAGGAAAAGAACATGAAAATAAGACAATATGTTATGGCCTACAGGGCCGATCATGAAAAGATAAAGGCATTGCTGCCAAAGGAATTTGAATCCCTGAGACCGGTTCTCAGGATCAATGTTGAGTGCTATGACGGCGATGATGACTGGGGGTACGTTGAGTTTAATACCCCTGTTGCCGCACGCGGCAAAAGAGGCTGGCTGAACATCGCTTCATGGCTTGAAAAACCTGACTACATGCACCTGGAATTTGTGCCTGCAGGCAAGACGGGAGGCTGCCCTCATGAGGATGATAATGATGGCTGTTTCTACTGGGATTACGAGTGCGGTGACTACAGTTTTCTGGAAGCGGAAGTCATCGATGAGAATAAGGAGTACTGTGACTGCAGCCTGAGCTGGGACCTGCCTCCGGCCAATGCATTCTACGATGACGATGAGAGAATCAGAAGCTTCATCAAGCTTCCTGTTGAGGAAATTCTCGGCGCTTATGTTGTAGATTTTGACAGACTTTTTGAAGAAGAATAACAGGCAAAAGCAATGAAGCACATCGTCGAAAAATGGGACGGAAAACTGCATGAAAGCGCGCTCTGGAATTTCTATTTTGAAGGACTGAAAATAGGCGTTCTTGACATAGAAACCACAGGGCTGAATCCGGCAAGAAACAAGTTCATTCTCGGCTGTCTTTTTGATGTGTCAAAGGGAGAGCTGCATCAGGTGCTGGCAGAGAGCAGGGCGGAGGAACCCCTGACCCTTGCAGCATATCTGGAGCTGATTGACGACGTGGATGTGGTAGTTACCTACAACGGAAGAAAATTCGACATGCCCTTCATAGACAGACGCTGGCTTGCGTCAGTGAATGCCATAAACTATCTGAAGCATGAAGAAAACGGAGGCATGAAGTTTAGGGCAGAGGGAACGGCGGTGTATGATCTTGACCTTTATCAGGTGCTGAACAGGCACTCGGGCCTTAGAGAAATTCTGCCTAATCTGAAACAGAAAACCGTAGAAGAATACATGGGACTCTGGGATACGAGAGCCGACGAAATTTCCGGGGCAGAAAGCGTTGAGCTATATAATCATTATGAAGCGACAGGCGACTCTGAAGCGGAGAAAAAGATACTGCTTCATAACAATGACGACGTAAGGCAATTGACCAGACTGACCGGGGCAATAAGCAAGAGCGATTTTCACAAGGCAATGTTCAGTCTGGGATTTCCATTAAAAGCCGGAGACCTGCTTTTGCATGTGAAAAAGATATGCCTTGAGAGAGACGGTCTGGCATTCAGTGGAGAACAGCTTAAATCGTCAATTGACTATATGGGATTTGAGTTCAGAAACCAGCCTGTGACCAGCAGATTTATCAGAGCAGGAGTGTCAGGGCGAAACGGATTGTTTGAAATGAAAGTGCCTGTAATAAGACAGGAAGGTTACATTATAATTGACCTTCAGGCTGCAGGACTTTCAGCTGATGAATTTGCGGGTTACCCTGACAGCGGAAGCGGATTTCTGGTAATCGGGGGACCGGACGGCATCAGGTACAGAGAGACAAACCATTTCATTAAATCATTTACGGAACTGTTTGTAGAGGAAATGATATGAAAATCGGATTTATAGGAACAGGAAACATGGGCGGAGCCATTCTGAAGGGCTACGCCAAATCAGAGGCTTCCAACGGAAACGAGATTCTGATTCACAACAGAAGTACTGAACACAACGAGCAGATGGCGGCAGCCATGACTCAGATGGAGGGTACCAAAATAAGAGTCTGCAATGATAACAGACAGCTGGCAGAGGAAGCTGACATTATTATCATCGGCGTCAAACCGAAGGATGTTGAGCGGGTGCTTAAGGAAATTTCACCTGTGAAAGATAAAATCATCGTATCAATGGCAGCCGGCGTAAGCATTTCCAGCATGGAAAAAGCAATGGGAAATCCATATGCCAGAATAATAAGAATCATGCCGAACACCCCGGCACAGGTGGGCGAGGCAATGACCTCCATGAGCAGAAACACCAACGTTTCAGACGGAGAATTTGAGGATGCAAAGGCAATCTTCAGTTCAGTAGGAAAATGCGAGGAAGTGGATGAGGACATGATTGACTGCGTAATAGGAGTCAGCGGATCCAGCACGGCATACACTTACATGTACATTGAGGCCCTCGTACAGGCGGCCTGCGATAACGGCATGGAGGAGGAACAGGCCAGGGCATTTGCAGCTCAGTCGGTTCTTGGTGCGGCAAAGATGGCTCTTGAAAGCAGCGAGAGTCTGGAGCAGCTTAGAATCAATGTGTGCTCGCCGGGCGGAACGACAATCGAAGCGGTAAACACACTCTTTGCAAACGGATTCATGGATGATGTCAAAGAAGGATTCCAGGCGGCGGTTGACAGGTCAAAGGAGATGACGAAGGAATGATATTTGAGGAAAAATTCATCAGCAGTGAAACAATATATGAGGGCGCAATTCTCGATGTGAGACGTGACAAGGTTACGGCACCAAAGGGTGAAGCCTACAGAGAGATAGTGGGACATAACGGTGCGGTAGCCATGGTCGCACTTACGGACGATAATAGTATTATAATGGAACGCCAGTACAGATATGCCTGCAGACGTGTGGTTCTGGAGATTCCTGCCGGCAAGATTGATAAGGGTGAAACAGATCCTGAAGCGGCTGCAAGGAGAGAGCTCGAGGAAGAGACGGGATATACTGCAGAAAGCTTTATCCACCTGGGTGCCTGCAATCCCAGCTGCGCCTATTCTGAAGAGGTAATTCACATATATCTGGTTGAGGGACTGACTCCGGGAGAGCAGAAGCTTGATGAGGATGAAGCCCTCGAAGTATTCGAGATGCCTTTTGATGAACTCTATGGCATGGCGGAGAGAGGCGAACTGACAGATGCCAAGACTCTGGCGGCTCTTCTCATGGCAAAACCATATATTGACGGCCGAAAAAACAGATAGTTTTTTTAAAAATACAATGGTGGCACATAATAGTTATTGTAAACCAGAGCAATCTGGTTTATAATTTTTTTTGCATTCGCAACTATGCCATGCAGGGAGAAAATTAATGTACGTTGAACAATTTACAGACTATCTGAAATCCGAAAAGAGGATGGCAAAGAACTCACTCGAAGCCTACGAGAGAGACGTAAACGAATTTGCCGCCTTTGAAAGTTCCAGAGGAATTGACAATATTCTTGAGGCATCAAGCACAGAAATCGTGGCCTATCTTCACAGCCTGAAGACGGCAGGGAAATCAGCCTCGACGGTTAACAGAAAACTGGCGTCAGTAAGATCATTCTTCAATTATCTTCTGGACAGAAAACTTATCGAATCAAATCCTACAGCAGGAATCAAATCACCGAAGATTGAGAAAAAGGAAATCGAATTCCTCACCATAGAAGAAATAGACAAGCTTCTTGAAGGCCCGGACGATACGCTTAAAGGCCGTCGCGACCGCGCCATTCTTGAGGTGCTTTATGCAACGGGAATCAAGGTAAGCGAGATTATCGAGGCAAACATAGAAGATATCAATTTCAGAATGGGATTCATTACCTGCTCCGGAGAAAGTAGCAAGGCACGCATCGTGCCGCTGGGAAGACCGGCAAGAGCAGCCCTTGAGGATTATGTATATGAAGTGCGTGAGACGATGCTTAAGGATAACAAGGATGAGAATGCTCTCTTTGTAAACTACTACGGCAAGCGCATCACACGTCAGGGACTCTGGAAGATACTGAAGGAATATGGCGAGAAGGCTGATATCAGACGCAACCTGACACCTAATATTCTGAGGAACTCCTTCGCAGTTCACATGCTTCAGAACGGAGCCGACCTGAAGTCTCTTCAGGAGCTCATGGGACACGAGGACATCACTGCAACACAGATGTATCTGGCGGCAACAAAGAACCGTATCAAGGACGTTTATGACAAGGCTCATCCGAGAGAATAGGTGGCCCGGAAAAAACATTTGAAATCATTGAAAAATCCCCTTGCACAAGGGGATTTCATAATGTATAATAATCAAGCGTGTGCGAAAGCATGCACATTTTGTAATTTAACGGGCGGTCCTCTGGCTGCATTAGCAAAAGCAGGTCATGAACGTTTCGAAGGGAAGGAGGAAGAGCAATGGACGTATTAAGCTCAGTAACAAATGAATATATGAAATCTGACATCCCTGCATTTAACGTTGGAGATACTGTAAAGGTACACGTTAAAATCAAAGAAGGTAACAGAGAAAGAATTCAGATATTCGAAGGCTTCGTGCTTAAGAGACAGGGCGGTGGAATCGGCGAGACTTTCACAGTAAGAAGAATCGCTTCAGGCGTTGGTGTTGAAAAGACATTCCCACTCCACTCACCACTGGTTGAAAAGATCGAAGTTGCAAGACGTGGTAGAGTAAGAAGAGCTAGACTGCACTACATGCGTCAGAGAACTGGTAAGTCAGCTAGAATCAGAACAAAGGCTGACAAATAAGTTTGAACTAAAGGGACCTAACGAGGTCCCTTTTTTATGCTATAATTGTGAAGAGAAGGAGGCGACGATGCAGAACATCAACTGGTACCCGGGTCACATGAAGAAGACCAGGGAGCTCATACAGGAAAACTTAAAAATGGTAGACGCGGTTGTTGAAGTTGTCGACGCCAGAATTCCGGTGTCCAGCCGCAACCCGATAATAGACGAACTCGTGGCAGGCAAACCTCGCATTATTGCCCTCAACAAGAGCGACCTTGCGGATGAAGAAGCCAACAGACAGTGGGTGGCTGCTTTTGCAAAGGCAGGAGAAGACATTCGTGCAATTCCCATGAACTCCATGAGCGGCGCGGGCACTAAGGAGCTTCTGAAGATTCTCGAATCCATGGATGCGAAGCGCAGTGGCAATGCGGCGATGAAGCCGTTCCGCATCATGATAGTCGGAGTGCCTAACGTAGGAAAGTCATCACTCATCAACAGAATGACGGGGCACAAGAGCGCCAAGACCGGCGACAGACCGGGAGTAACAAAGGGCAAGCAGTGGCTTAAGCTGCCGAACGGCATGCAGCTGCTGGATACGCCGGGAATACTCTGGCCTAAATTCGAAGATCCGAAGGCGGGAATGAATCTGGCCTTCTGCGGGTCCATAAAAGATGAAATACTCGACGTGCCGACACTGGGAATGGAGCTCATTGGCGTCCTCACTGAGAGGTATCCGGAAATGCTCATGAAGAGATATAAGCTGGATGCATTGTACGAGGAAGGCGAGGAGTCACCTGAAACGGGATACCCAATGGAAACGGAACAGGATCTGGCACTGGCAAACATGCATCAGATGGCAATCAAACGCGGATGCATTCTGCCGGGAAAAAGGGTAGATTATGAGCGCATTGGCAGACTGGTTCTGGATGAATTCAGATCTGCAACCATCGGCAGAATTACACTTGAGTGGCCGGAGTAGTTCTTCCGCGAAACGAAATAATATGACTAAAGAAGAGAGAATAAGAAAACAGATAGAGAGGCTCGCCGAGATGAAGAAGCCGGAGGAGGAACTTCACAGGCAGGGCTATAAATACATCGCCGGCGTTGATGAAGTCGGCAGAGGACCTCTGGCAGGGCCGGTTGTTACGGCGGCCGTGGTTTTGCCTGAGGATTTTGATGTGCTGGGAGTTGACGATTCCAAGAAGCTCAGCGAGAAGCGACGCGAGGAGCTCTACGACAAGATCATTGAGGGCTGCGTGGCTTACGGAATCGGCATGTCAGACCATCAGGTAATAGATGAAATCAACATTCTGCAGGCCACCAAAGAGGCCATGAAAAAGGCCATTGCAGAATGTGAAATCATGCTGAAGCAGAAGCTTGATTTTGCATTATTTGACGCGGTAACAATTGAGGGACTCGACGTGCCACAGCACGCCATAATAAAGGGCGATGCCAAGGTGCTTGCCATAGCGGCGGCATCCATAGTAGCCAAGGTTACCAGAGACAGAATGATGGTTGAGTACGCCAGAGAATATCCGTGGTACGCCTTTGAGTCCAACAAGGGCTACGGCACGGCGGCGCACTATGAAGGAATACGGGAACACGGAACCTGTCCTATTCACAGGATGAGCTTCCTGAAAAACATGCATTAAGAAGGAGATAGATTAAATGGCTGAATTACTTAAAGGACTGCCTGTTGCAAAGGCAATGACCGCCGCAAGTGCGGAGAGAGTTGAAGCGCTTAAGGCGAAGGGCATAATTCCGACACTTGCAATCGTAAGACTTGGCGAAAATCCAAGCGACCTTTCCTACGAGAAGGGCGCGCTGAAGAGAGCGGAGAAGACCGGCGTGGAAGTCAAGCAGTTTGTCCTGCCTGAAAGCACAAGCCAGGAGGAACTGATCGGGACCATCAAAGGAATAAACGAAGATGACAGCATTCACGGAGTGCTCATGTTCAGACCGCTGCCGAAGCATATAGACGAGAAGGCAGTGTGCGAAACTCTGAATCCTGCCAAGGACATGGACGGCATTACCAGCGGTTCAATGGCCGGTGTTTTTATGGAAAACGGAATGGGCTATCCGCCATGCACAGCCAGTGCGGTAATGGAGATTTTTGATCACTACGGAATCGAACTCAAGGGAAAGAAAGTGACTGTATTCGGCAGAAGTCTGGTTATTGGCAAGCCTGTGGCAATGATGGTTATGGGACGCCATGCGACAATTACAGTGTGTCACAGCAGAACCACACAGGAGGATTTCGCAAAGGCAGGCAGAGAGGCTGATATCGTAATCGCTGCCCTTGGACGCGCCAGGATGGTTGGTGCCGACAAGCTGGGCGACAATCAGACAATAATTGATGTAGGCATCAATGTGGATGAAGAAGGAAATCTCTGCGGAGACGTGGATTTCGAGCAGGCTGATGCAAAGGCAAGCGCCATTACACCGGTTCCGGGAGGCGTGGGAAGCGTTACTACAGCGGTGCTCATGAGACATGTAATAGAAGCGGCCGAAAAGACTCTTTAAAAATATTAAAAAATCTTTAAAAGTGAAAACTAATGGGGTAGAATGTGGGCATGTATAAGGATTTTTATGAAAACTCAAAGAATCTGAACCGAGCGATTAAAAAAATCGTCACTTTTGTAGTGGCGATTATTTTTATGTTTGGATGCACATATGTGCCGGGCGGCGAGCTTGTTGAAGAAGCACATGCTGCAGGCGGAGGCGCCGATTATGTTGAAGGAGAGGTAATAGTCTGCTACATCGACACAGATGACATGGACCTGACTGCAAGGCAGGAAAGGAAGGCAGATCAGCTTCTTGGCGATGCAGAGGAAATTGCTACAGTTGAAAATGTAAGTCTGGCAGATGTTTCAGTTGACGAATCAAAGCTGACTGAAGAGGTGCAGGAGGCCGAAGAAGTAGATAAGACTATAGCTGCCGTAACATCCGATGACAAGAGCACGGAGGAGCTGATTGAGGAGATAGAGAAGCTTCCAAACGTTGATTACGTGGAGCCTAACTACATATTCAAACTTACCGAAGCGGAAGCCGAAGGCGAAGCTATGACGGCAGATGAGCTTGAGGAATCCGAGGAAGCTGCAGCTGGAGATGAGCCGCTTGCTGAGGAAGAGGCTACTGAAGAGAATGAAGCTGAACTGGAGGGCACAGAATTAAATGCCAGCCCTAATTACACGGGCCTTCAGTGGGCGTATAAAAAATCATATGGACTTTATGTTCCTGACTGGAATAATCCGGACAAGAAAAATTCAGAGGGAACAGTTGTTGCCGTAATAGATTCGGGTGTGGATTACACCCATGAAGACCTTGACGATGTCATGTGGTCGGACGGAAACGGCAAACATGGATACGACTTCTGCAACGAAGACAGTGACCCGATGGACGATAACGGACACGGGACCCACTGCGCAGGAATAATCGCTGCAGAGTGGAACGGCATTGGTGTCAGCGGTACTGCCAATGGAACAAAAATAATGGCAGTCAAAGCTGCAAGCGCAGAAGGATACCTGGATTACTGGGATATCCTGTGCAGCTATGATTACATCATTAATCAGAAAAAGCGTGGCGTTAATATCGTTGCAATAAACAACTCCTGGGGAAGCGGCGCAGAAAGCTCCTACGGACTCGATGAAATGGTAACCGAAGCGGGCAATCTGGGAATGGTATCAGTATTCTCGTCGGGAAATGACGGAAGAAACTGTGACGAGAGCCACACCTTCCAGAGCGGAGAGGGTCCATTTACAGGACACTATTTCTGCTATTTCATGAAGGATAACCCTTACGCAATCGTAGTTGATTCAATAGCAAGCTCAGACACATCTGATTCCTGCTATCTGTCGGAT
>JAUNIQ010000020.1:18003-19182 GCA_030535275.1 Bacillota bacterium
CAGTAATTACGGCTCCGGGTCAACGGACCTTGCGGCACCGGGATCCAAAATCGTATCGACAGTTCCGGATAATAAATACCTTTATTACAGCGGAACTTCAATGGCGGCACCTGCAGTAACGGCAGAAGCGGCTATTGTAAGCAAGAAGTTCTCAGGCGAAACAGCGGACGTAATTGTATCCATCATCACTCACAACACAACAGAGAGTTCAGCCGTAAAGGGCAAATGCAAAAGCAATGGACTGGCAAATGTGGGGAAGGCACTGGAAGCAAAGCCTAAAGATATTAAATACAGAGACTTTGCACTGGATACAACAGAATACACCTATGATGGAACAGAAAAGAGACCGACAGTTTCAGTCAGCAGGCTGAAAGAAGGAACTGATTATGAAGTTGTTGATTCCCCTGAAGAGTCAATAGATGCAGGAACCTACAGTGTACTCGTAAACAGCAAGGGTGATTATGACGGTTCTCTTGAACTGATCTATAAGATCAATCAGGTAAAGCCTGAGGTTTCGCTGAGCTCTGAAGCCTTCACCTACGATGGAGGAACCAAGACGGTATCGGTAAAGGTTACCGGTGCTGATGGAGAGGAATGGGAGCAGGATGTGGATTACAGCCAGGAAGGAACACTGTCAGCCAAGCTTCCGGGAAGCTACAGCATTACTGTTACACCGGGCGACTCATGGAATTACGAGACAATTACCAGGTCTTTCACAATAAATGTTAAACCTGCGGGAATATCCAAGCTTTCCCGCCTGAAAAAGGGCTTCAAGGTAAAAGCCAGCAAGCAGGCATCGAAATATGTTAGCGGCTATCAGGTGAGATACAGCCGGAACAGCGACATGTCCGGGGCTTCAACAAAGACCATTGGAACGAAATACTACAGAAACACCAAGTCGGTCAAAAAGCTTAAGAAAAAGACTACATATTATGTCCAGGTAAGGACCTACAAGACAATCGGCGGCAAAAAATATTACTCAGCCTGGAGCTCCACAAAGTCTGTAAAGACAAAGTAGAGACTGCTTTTGCATAAAAAATGAGCCATTTACGGTTGTAGATGGCTCATTATATACAGAGGATGTAAAAAAATAGAGGTTTTTTAATAAGTTTACTGGAAAAGGAAAGGCAAATGAATTTCAAAATCGGAAAAATTATCGCATTAGTACTTACTGTTGCA
>JAUNIQ010000021.1:0-11011 GCA_030535275.1 Bacillota bacterium
AAATGCAGAAACCTGCTAAGAAAAATTAGTTGACTTTTCTTAGCAGGTTTTATTGTTTATATTACCTCACTGATTGTCTTATCCAGAAGCCTGATCAGTTCATCCACATGGGTTTCCGTAAACTCGAAGCATGGTCCGAAGAGAAGGGCGTCGCCCTGCCTTCCGTGATCAATGCCCATGCATTCCATAAGAATCAGACCGTTCTCGATTCCCTGCTGATAGAGCTTTTCTCCTAGTCTCATTTTCGGAGGGAAAGGCTCGCCGGAGCTTTTGTCTTTAACGAATTCAAGGCCAATCATCATGCCTTTGCCTCTCACATCGCCGATATAAGGATTACGTTCCTTCAGTGCAAGAAGCTGCTCCATTAGATATTTCCCGACTTTGTTTACATTGTCCAGAAGCTTTTCGGACTTGATTGTATCCAGAGTTTTCTTTATTACAGCACATGCCATGGGACTGCCTGTCCAGGTGTGAAGAACAGGGAAAATTCCATCGTCCATTATCGGTCCGGCAACGTGCTCCTTCATGCCCACTGCACCTACAGGGAAGTAGGAACCGCCAAGAGATTTGGCCAGAGCGATGATGTCCGGCTCGACGCCGTACTGTTCAATACAGGACATTGTGCCGGTTCTGCCGGTGCCACACATTACCTCGTCGACTATCATGAGAACATTGTATTTGTCGCATATATCACGGATTATTCTGAAATAACCATCGGGAGCAGGAACTCCGGAGAGAGCTGTGCCTACAACCGGTTCTGCAATGAAGGCGGCAACATTATCCGGGTCTGCCTTAAGAATTTCCTCCTCCAGAGCCCATGCGCATTCCATGCTGCAGATGTCGCAGTTTTTGCCATACCAGCATCTGTAGCAGTAGGCAGGCGGGATGTGACCGTCCTCACGGAGAATCTCAGTGAATTCCTTCCTCCTTGAAGGATGTCCGCCGTAGGCGAGTGCACCTTCTGTATATCCGTGATATGACATCCATCTTCCTATTATTTTATTCTTTTCAGGCTTGCCGCTGTGGTAGAAATGCAGGCGTGCCAGCTTGGTTGCAATTTCAGTTGCTTCGCTTCCGCCTGAACAGAAGAAGAATCTGTCAAGAGCAGGGAAAGCCTCGGCCATTGCATCAGCAGCCTCGTGCTGCACTGCAGAATCCATATGAGCATTGTATGCGAAGGAAAGCTGTCTTGCCTGATCCCCAATCACCTGCGCCATGTCTTCGCGACCGTAGGCAAGGCTGTTGCTGATTGAGCCGCCGCAGGTTTCAAGATACCTTTTCCCATCTTCGTCGTATAGATAAGGGCCTTCGCCGCGAACCATGACTGGAGCAACGTAGTGGTTATCAAAATACAATACGTGGCTGTTCTTTGTCATTTCACACCTCCTGTATTCTGCGCTGCGCGTGCAGATGAATATGCGAACTGAAGGTTGTAGCCTCCCGTGTCGCCGTTTATGTCCAGAGCTTCACCTATTACCCGAATGTCCGGGAAGGCTTTAAGACTCATGTCCTTAAGATTCATTTCATCAAGCGAAACACCTCCGGCCGTTACCATGGCCTCATTCCATCCGCCTGTTCCACTGACAGAAAACTGTCTATCCATCATGAGATGAGCAACGGTTTCAAGCTCCTTATGACCTACGCTTGAAAATTTTCTCGTCGGGTCAGCAAACATCTTTTCTGTAAGAGCTTTGGGAAGTCCGAAGCTCTGTGACAGGTAGTTGGCTATCCCACGATTGTTTCCCGGCTGTTCTTCCTTGAGCTGTCTGAATACATCCGGGATAGTCCTCTCCGGCAGGAAATTTAGATGTATTATTGAACCGGTTTTCACATATTGTGAAATGTGAAGAGCTGCCGGCCCGCTTAATCCCCTGTGAGTAAAGAGCAGAGGTCCTCTGACAACATGAGCTTCAGATGACACTTCAACATCTTCAAGACTGACTCCGGAAATATCCGAGAATGGATAGTTCTGCACATAGACAGGGGTCAGCGCAGGCTTAAGTTCTGTAAGCTTTATTCCCAGAACCCTCCTGAGCACTTCAGCGAAGCTGCCGTCAGAGCCGGTAGCGGGGTATGACGCACCGCCGGTGGCGATTACGAGCCTTTCGGTCTGAAGAACTGTTCCATCAGCGAGAGAGACAATAATGCCATTTTCGCTATTCGGACTAATCTCGGTCACTTCCGATTTCGTGCGAATTTCATAATCGTTTTCTGCTGTCTTTTTTAGAAGCAGGTCGAGAATGTCAGCTGCCTTCATTGAAGCAGGGAATACTTTGCCGTCATCCCTTTCAAGCAGACTTACACCGCCGGAGCTTAAGAAATCCATCAGCTCCAGATTGCTGTGCCTGTACAGGCATGTCCGGATTCTGCTTCCTGTATTACCGTATTTATCAATGAATTCCTTTATTGATCCGCCATGGGTAATGTTACATGCGCCGTTTCCGCTCATGAGAAGCTTCTGTCCGGGCTTTCCTGTTTTCTCAAGAACAAGTCCGGGCCTGCCTTTGCATGAGGAGTCCGTTGCAGCGTAAAAGAGGCCGGAAGCTCCGGCCCCAATTATGATTGTTTCATATGCAGTTGTTTCTGCCCGGTTTGTCATTTTATTCCCAAATGTTATAGATGTACAGGTGGTCATATGAAGGTGGCAGTTCTTCTGATGCATATATGGTGGTCATCAGTTCACGTGCTCTCTTCATAGGATCGGATTCCATCTTCCAGCCATCCTTGTTTATCATCATGATGTCTCTCGAAGATGAATCGTATTTGGTCCATTCTGCTGATTCGATTGAAGGGTCGCCTGTTTTAGCAAAGTTTGTCCAGGCTTCCTGAACTCGTTCTGCTGAAGGAAGGTCAACTGTTCCTGCATAGGATGCATCTTCAATTGTGTTGAATACGTATGACAGTTCAACTGCGTGAACGGAGCTCTTATACATTTCGTCCAGCTCTGATGGAACATTCCAGATATACATGTAAACATCGCCGCCGGCATCAGCATATTTGTCTGCAAAATCAAAGTGCTGATATCTCCATGTCTCAGTCTTGAAGGCTGACTTGATCAGAGCATCCTTGGTCGTCTTATCCTTGGCATATTCTTCAGGGATAAGAGGCTCTTCGTATGCGTAGAATTCATCCATTGCAGCCTTAACGCTGTCATCGCCGTTTTCGTAGGTGCCTTCCCAGTAAGGTGTCAGGTCGTTTTTGTACCAGTAATCAAAGTTTTCTTCAGGAGTATCACAGCCCTGGTCGCTGCAGAAATAGTTCCATTCATCATGGTTTGTACCAATCAGAAGCTGGATTCCATTGTCAACAGCTCTTGACATTGCGCTTTCGATGTCGCTGTATTCAGGAAGAACTTCGCCATCTGCTACAGCACCGCAGCACTCGTCTGACATCCAGTTTTCTTCATCCAGTTCAATCCATTCGTCGCCGGAAATGGCAAGAAGGTCGTCCATGTTTTTGGCATCTGTTGTTTCAACGATTACATCTGCAAAATCAACGGCAGCCTGTCTGTCCTTAAGGTCAACAACTCCGCTTTCGGAAATTGCTCTGTTGAACAGGCCCTGCGCCATAGGTGAAATGCATAGAGCAGTTGTGGTAAATCCGCCTGCAGATTCGCCGAAGATTGTTACATTATCCTTGTCACCGCCAAAGTTTTCTATGTTCTTCTGAATCCATTCCAGAGCGCAGATGTTATCTCTGAGGCCAAGGTTTACATCAGTGTATTCCTCGCCACCCGGGACTTGAGAGAAATCAGCCCAGGACATTATACCGAGACGGTAGTTGCAGGTAACCAGAATTACATCAGGATGTGCCTTGACGAATTCCTGACCGTCATAGGTTGGGTCGCCTGTTCCACCCCATGAATATGCTCCACCATGGAAGAATACCATTACAGGCTTTGGCTCGTCGCTATCAAGTGCATCCTCTGATGCCCATATGTTAAGAGTCAGACAGTCTTCACTTCTAGGAAGAGATGATGCCGGCTCTGTATCCCATTCGTATTGAATGGCCGAGTATCCGAATTCATAGCACTCAATTTCCTCATCGCTTGGATCCGGAGCAACAGGAGCCTTCCATCTGAGGTCGTCAACCGGAGGTTTAGCGAAAGGAATGCCCTTCCAGGAGTTTACACCGTCTGTTGTCTGACCAAGCATTACACCGTTCTCACAGGTAACCTTTACAGGGTCGGTAACTGTCGAATCATCGCTGCCGCCGCAGCCTGCGAAAAGCGTGAAACTGCACATCAGCACAACGCATAGTACACACAATGATGCTCTCTTAACTTTCATTTCTCATTCTCCTTTCATATTGTAGAGAAAGTATAGCACAGAAAAGTGAGTGATTCAATTATTCAGAGTAGTAAAGCGAATACTGTGGTATAATATAATGCAGAAAGAAAAATTAAGGAGGCTATTATGGCAGAGATTAAAATAACAGCGGCAAACTTCCAGGAGGAAGTGCTGAAGTCGGATATTCCTGTAGTTCTGGATTTCTGGGCAGCATGGTGCGGACCTTGCAACATGATGAATCCGATCATTGAGGAACTGGCAGCGAAGTATGATGGGAAAGTCAAGGTCGGCAAGATTAATGTTGATGAGGAAGGTGCACTGGCAGCACAGTTTGGTGTAACCGGGATTCCGTTTTTTGCCCTAATCAAAAATGGAGGTCTTATTAACTCCTGCGTTGGTTACAGACCAAAGGCAGATATTGAGGAACTCTTTAAGTAAGGAGAATTACAATGGTTAATTTCAGATTGCTGTGGTCAATAGTAAAGAGATGCCACGTAGAGAAATTCCTGTTGCTGTTTATTGCGTGCTTCTTTTTCGGTGCGCTCATTATCATGGGATCTGAGCCGAAAATTCACAATTACGGAGATGCTCTGTGGTATACATTTGTTGCATGCACTTCCATAGGATTTGGCGATTTTTCGGCAATCACCGTGATGGGAAGAATTGTAACGGTAATACTGACGCTGTATGAAATATTCCTAGTTGCGATGCTTTCGGCTGTAGTAGTCAGCCATTACATGGAGGTTATTCACAGACGCGAAAAGCATACGGCAACTGTGTTCATGGACAAGCTGGAGCATCTTACAGAACTGGATAAGGAAGAGCTCTACGAGATTCAGGAAAGAGCCAAGAAAATTGTTATTTAGACAGGGACATATGGGCCGGAGGTTGAAGCCTCCGGCCTTTGATTTCACGGCCATTTTTTGATATAATATGTAGCAGTTTTTTATTGGGATAATGGAAGAAGATAGAATTTGAAGAAACAAGCCGATTTAAGAAAACACACAGTGCTCATGGCGCTTCTCATATGCTGCTTGACTGCCTTTGCAGTATTGGTATTTGTTGAGGGTCCTAAAATCATCACCAAGCAGGTGACAGGCCTGACACTTGAGCAGGATGGTCTTGATATTAATGCAAGCTGGGATGAAATGGACTGTCAGGGCTATCAGCTTATTGTAAGCCATGACAGAGTGGACAGTGAAGTTCTTGAAACAAAAGAGAACCACATAAAAATCAAGGATGTACAACTGGAGACAGTTTACGATGTTCGAATTTATGCAATACTGAATTCGGGAGAAAAGTCCAGGGTGACAGACGATAAGATCCATACAGAAAAGCTGCAGAACAAAATCAAGATGGACATCGGAGAACTCGACGGGTTCAAGGGCGACAGCTTCAGCATAAATGCCAGGGGTACAGGCGACATTTCTTTTTCATCGGAAGACGGCAACATCGCAGAGGTTGATGCCGACGGAAATGTAAAGCTTCTGAAGAAGGGAAACACCAGCATCGTTGTAAGTGCTGAAGGCGATAAGCTTCATCAGGAGGCGGAAAAACATGTTCAGGTTACGGTATACCCTAAGAAGCTGAAGCAGGTAAAGGGCCTGAAGGTTGAAAACACTTCCAGTTCCATGGCAAAGCTCAGCTGGAATCCTGTTGATTTTGCAACTGAATACTGCCTGATGAAAAAGATTCCGGCTACAGGAGAAATGGAGCTGGTGACGACTGTTGACGGCAGTGAAAGCTCGGTTGAAATTTCCAGAGGGACAGGCGACTATGCGGTAATGGCAAAGGCTGTTGTCGGTGACAGTACGGCAGAGGGAAAGCTTTCTGATACTGCAAGGGTTGAAGGCGTGACTGAGGAAATGACCAGTTATTCCTCCTGGAAGAATCTGAGGACACTTAACAGATCAAATCTGGAGAAGTTCAGGGCAGTGCGCGGTGATGGAAACTGCAGGGTGCCTCAGTCCATAAGTATTACAAAGGACTGCTATGTCATTTCCTATGTTAACTCAAGCGGTACAGCCGGCAAGCTCTGCTCGTACAGAAAGAGCGATGGCGAATGCATAGACATTACTCCATGCAGCGGAATGGGACATGCCAACGGATCAACATATGACCCGTACAAAGACAGATTCTACGTTGTAAAGACTCACAAGAGCATTAGAACAGCATCATGCAGCGTATACAACGGTACAAGCAAGGAATCAGAGGGCACATTCAATCTGCCGAAAGTAACGTCAGGAATTGCCTACGATGAAAGCAACAACAAGTATTACCTTTCAAAGGGAAATGAAATATACGTTTGTGACAGCGACTTCAAGGTTGAGAAGTTCATTCACAAGAGAATCAGATACAACCACGCACAGGACATCGGTGCATATAACGGAATAGTGTTCGTGTGCACATGGGTCAGAGGCAATACAAGCTACATTGACATGTACAGAGCTTCTGACGGAGCATACCTGGGAGGATACGATGTTTCCTTCGGGGAGGTGGAAAGCTGTGTAATTGATGACGGGTATCTGATCATCCTTATGAACAACGCTTCCGGAGACGGAGACTGCATATACAAAACCAAGGAAAGACTTCCTATAGGTTAATCGATAACAGGCATAATATTCAGGAGGTAGAATAAGTGAGTAGACGTGACGCTAAACTGGTTGGCAAACTTGATCCGATGCACGTAATCATGCCGCTTCTTTATCCGAACAGATGTGATAATGAGGCTTACATTTCGGAGAGAATCGACCTGACAAACATTAATGAGTATCTTGAGAAAAAGAATGAGGGGCTTGCTGCTGAAGAAGACGGCAAGGTGTTTAAATACACCCTGTTCCATGTAATAGTTGCAGCAATTCTGAAGACCATAACTCTCAGACCAAAGATGAATTACTTCATCGCCAATAAGAGAATATACGAAAGAAATGACATTACCGCATCCTTCGTTGTCAAGAAGGCCTTCTCTGACCATGGTGCAGAGGCACTGGCTGTCCTGAAGGGTGAACCGGGCGACAACATCGATGACATTCACGAGAAGATACGCCAGCAGGTTTACAGCTGCAGAAGCGATGTGCTTGACGGTTCAACAGAGAGCATGGATATCGTGAGCAAGCTGCCGTTCTTCCTGATCAGATTTGTAGTTTGGTTTTGCAGGAGGCTGGACATTCACGGCAAGGTTCCTGCATCCATGATTGAGAGTGACCCTTATTACACCACGGTTGTACTTTCGAATCTGGGATCCATTAAGCTGAGAAGCGGATACCATCATCTTACCAACTGGGGATCTAATTCCCTCTTCTGCGTTGTAGGCGAGAAGAAGTGGAGACCTTTCTTTGAAAAGGATGGAAGCTATGAAATGAAGGATTCAGTGGAGCTGGGAATAACCATAGATGAGCGCCTGGCAGACGGATATTATTATGCAAAATCAATAAGGCTGCTGAAGAAAATTCTGGACAATCCGGAACTGCTGGAGAAGCCGTTCAGCGAAGAAATTGACTACTAATACTCGAGGCAGTAATAAGGAGATACAGATGATTATCAAAGGCGAAAAGACTAGAACATTTGACATTCCTGAAGGCGTTAAAACACCTTGGTTTGGTTTTGCGGGAGACCTTCCGCAGACGCTTGTTTACAGTGACGGCACCATGTACGAAAAGCTTGCCGCCATTGCTAAAAAATTCCCAAACAATATTGCGTTTGACTTCATGGGGAAACACACAACCTATAGACAGATGATAGGAAAGATTGATGCCTGTGCCAAGTCGCTGAGGACTATAGGCATTCGCCCTGGCGACAAGGTTACAATTGCAATGCCGAACTGCCCGCAGGCAATATTCATGCTCTATGCCGTAAACAGAGTCGGCGCAGTGGCAAACATGATTCATCCTCTCTCTGCAGAGAAGGAAATTGAAGATTATCTGAACATTTCACACAGCAATACAATTGTTACTCTGGATCAGTTCTACAACAAGATTGAGGCTATCAGAGGCAATACAGGAATACACAATGTTATAATCGCGCGTATTCGCGACGAACTGTCCCGTACGATAAGAACGGGTTATATGCTCACAGAAGGCAGAAAGATTGCACCTATTCCGAAGGATGCACCGGTTATTACCTGGGAAAAATTTATGAAGCTGGGCAAGGAGGCGTTCAGGGACTACAAGGTTGAAAGAAATGCGGATGACCCTGCAGTAATTCTTTATTCCGGAGGAACAACGGGAAAGACAAAGGGAATTGTACTTACAAATATGAATTTCAACGCTCTGAGTGAACAGGTGGTATCAGCCAATCCGATGTTCAGACCTGGAGACAAAATGCTGGCTGCAATGCCGCTGTTCCATGGATTCGGTCTTGGTGTCTGCATACATACAATGCTGACTCAGGGAGGCAGGTGCGTTCTGGTTCCGAGATTTACCGCCAAGAGTTATGCTAAGCTTATTACAAAATACAGATGCAATTTTATTGCGGGAGTACCTACTCTCTACGAAGCGCTGCTTCGTCTGCCGTCAATGGAAAAGGCAGATCTGTCATGCCTGAAGGGAGTATTCTCGGGCGGTGACTCATTAACGGTAGAACTGAAGAAGAAATTCGACAAGTTTCTCTATTCACATAATGCAACCATACAGGTTCGTGAAGGCTACGGAACCACAGAGTGCGTAACTGCATCATGTCTGACTCCGCCGTCGGTTCACAAGGAAGGCAGCATCGGCGTGCCGTTCCCTGATACTTATTACAAGATAGTAAAGCCGGACACTGAAGAGGAACTACCATACGGCGAAGAGGGTGAAATCCTTATTGCCGGACCTTCGGTAATGGAGGGATATCTGGACATGCCGGAAGAAACAGCGCAGACACTCAGAGTTCATAAGGATGGCCTCAAGTGGGTTTATACCGGTGACCTGGGCAAGATGGATGAGCAGGGATTCATTTATTTCAGGGGAAGAATCAAGAGAATGATTATCACGTCAGGATACAATGTTTATCCTGCACAACTGGAAAACATTTTCGACGCTCACGAGAAGGTTCACATGAGCTGCGTTATCGGAGTTCCCGATGATTACAAGATGCAGAAGGTTAAGGCCTTCGTAATGCTGAAAGAGGGCGTTCCGGCAACGGCAGAAACCAAGGAAGAACTCATGGCATATGCCAGAAAGAACATTGCCAAGTATGCAATGCCTTATGACATAGAGTTCAGACCTGAGCTTCCGACAACACTTGTTGGCAAGGTAGCTTACAGGCAGCTTGAAGAAGAAGAACTGAACAAATAAATAAAAGCTGACAGAGGAAAAGGCTTCTGTCAGCTCTTTTATTTTAAAGAATATAATCAATTCCGTGATCCATGTTCATGTATACGATGCGGTCTCCGAGAAGGTGGGCTAGCTCATCATCATGAGTGGATATTATGAGAGTCTTGCCGGCCTCCTGCAGCTGCTGCAGGAAATCCGTAAGCCAGTCCTGAGTCGAACGGTCAAGACCCGCCAGAGGTTCATCGAGAACCAGAACCTCAGGATTCATCGACAGAACGCAGGCCAAAGAGACCTTTTTCTTCTCGCCTCCGGAGAGATGATAAGGCGCACGGTCCGACAGATAATCTATGCCCAGGAGAGCTATGACATCATCGGTTCTTTCATTTATCTCATCCTCGGACAGTCCCATCTGTCTCGGACCGAATTCTATTTCCTCGCGGACGCTCCCGCAGAAGAGCTGAACATCCGGGTTCTGGAATACGAAACCGATTTTCTGATGAAAGGCTTTTGAAACCACCGTATCCTTAAGGGCGGCAGCAGAAATCTCTCTTCCCTCAAAGTTATAACTGCCCTCTTCAGGAAAGATTAAACCGTTCATGAGCTTAAGCAGAGTGGATTTGCCGCAGCCGTTTGCACCCTGAAGCACAACAGTTTCGCCCTGCTCAATTTCAAGATCAATATGTCTGAGGGCAACATGTCCCTCATATGCGAAGCATACATTTTCAAGCCTGATTAATTCTGCCATTTCTATTCCTCACTTACAGATAAATGAACAGCCCTATAACGAGAGCCATAAATACCAGTGCAAGCCCGTCAGCCGGACCGAGAAGCTTGTGATTTCCGCGGTGGTATTCTCCCTCAAAACCACGGCATGCCATGGCACCGCTCATCTCATCGGCCATGTGTCTTGATTTCAGAAATGCAAAACCAAGAATGCCTGAGATTGAATTACCTTTATTACGATTCTTCCCAACGGACCTTAGTTTAAGAGCATTGAGCATGTCCAGACATATGTCGCCGAGAATAACAATATATTTCAAAGTAATATCAAAGGTGAAAATCATTATATCCGGAACAAAGAAGAATCTGAAGCCCTCAGTAATCCTGTTCCATGGCGTTGTCTCCGCCAGAAATCCCAGTAGACCAACCGACAGGAAAACCTTAATGGATACTGTCAGCATGGTATGCGGCGAGCCCAGAAATACCGCCGGCAGAAGCAGCAGCGCAGAAAAACCAGCTGCTGCAATAGCCCCTGAAAAAACCCGAACCAGACTCTTGCTGCCCAGGAAGCACATGTGAACCAGCAGCACAGCCACCAGACAGTAAGTGAACAGCATGTTCCTGGAGCAGGAAGCCAGAACTATCATGAGAAGAGCCATAAGCAGCTTACTTGGCGCTGCAAGTGGGACAGGGGGTCGGGGGTGGGGGTGACGGGGCGCCGCACAACACACCCCGCCCCCAGCGGTATTG
>JAUNIQ010000021.1:11021-19181 GCA_030535275.1 Bacillota bacterium
CGCGGGGGGCCGGGGGGGCGTCTGCTCTGCCCGGCACGCCCACCCCCGACCCCCTGTCCCACTCTCATTTTGCCCAAAACGGACATAACAGAAAGAAGGCTTCGGTTAATGAAGCCATCTTTGTCTTTTTCAGGTGTGTAGTTTTCCTGCCGGGTCATCCAGCTCGGTATTGTGTTCATTAGAATTCTGTTTTTGTTTTCATCAGTGAGCTTATTACACGGAATATTATAACAGATAAAGCCACGCCAATGATAGCCGAAAGTATGTATGCCGTTATTTCAGGCAGGCCTGACATTGTGTAGTCAGGGAAGAGGGAGGAGTAGCTGAAGCCTTCTTTTATTCCCACTTCGGAGAGTTCCCATTCACCCCAGGCTGTTCCTGTAGCCAGAAGGCCTGCAGGTACGGCAAGTATCAGTGCGCCAAGAAGGGCGTATATCGGCCAGCTGCGGCCTGCTTTGGTATTATCTGTATTGTCGTCAGCGTGTACAGGAAGAGTTGCCATTGACGGCGAGGTCTTCCTGATGAATGCGTAAATTGCTGTTGTGAAGATTACCTCTGCTGCACCGAAGATGGTCAGATGACCGATCATCATTGCAGGGATGGATACAGCCAGACCATAAGGACAGTAGAGTGCCTGGCCGGCCGCATCGGTGAAGAGGTATGGCTGAATGCCGAACTCTATGGCGGCGGCAAATGCGGCAGCATTGATGCCTCCATAGGATCCTATGGCTATTGCCACGTAATCGTTTGCCTTGAGCTTAAGCATGAGCCTGTATATTGCATATCCTACAAAAGGAAGAACGAATGCCATGTTGAAGCAGTTGGCTCCGAAGGCCAGAATACCTCCATCGCCAAATAGCAATGCCTGCAAAAGCAGGGCAATTGTTATTGAAATGCAGGCTGCCTCGGGACCCAGAAGGCCTGAAACCAGGGTGCCGCCTACGGCGTGGCCTGTGGTTCCGCCAGGAAGAGGGACGTTGAACATCATTCCCGTAAATGAGAATGCCGCCCCTACTCCCAGCATGGGCATCTTTTCCTTTGGTACTTCTCTTTTTACTTTCTTTACTGCGTGAACCCAGACAGGAACCATTGCCGCAGTCATTACGGCACAGGTTTCAGGGCTCAGATAATTGTCAGGTATGTGCATAAAATAATAAAACTCCTTTCCATTTCTTGTTTGCTGTGATAAAGTGTATACGAGATATCCCCCGGTTACAAGCCTAGGCGGGGGATGAAATTAAAAAAGTTATAAAAGGCTTAATTTCAAGCCTTGAGAGGAGTTTTTAAAATGAACAAACCTATATCCCCCCTTATGCATAACGATTCAGAGGGCCATGGATACGCTCATGACCACGAACACGGGCATACACACAGCCACGAAAACAAGAAGGCGGTATTAAACCGCATGTCAAGAATCATAGGCCACATGCAGTCAGTCAAGACAATGGTGGAAAACGACCGCGACTGCAGCGAGGTTCTCATTCAGATGTCGGCAATCAGCTCGGCACTTCAGAGCGTCAGCAGAGTTGTGCTCAAGGAGCACATGTCAACATGCATAGTCGACGCCGTACGCGAGGGAGACATGCAGCAGATTGAAGAACTGAATGCGGCAATTGATAAGTTTATGAAATAGGCCGCAGCAGGATGCGGAAATGAAAGGAGGCAGACATGGCAGTATATGTACATCTGGCAACAGGATATGAAGAGGTTGAAGCACTTACCTGCGTTGACGTATTGAGAAGAGCAGGCGTGGATGCAAAGATGGTTTCAGTTACGGGAGAGCTGGCAGTTCGCGGAGCTCATGATATTGACATTATGGCAGATCTGCTCTTTGAGGACGCAGACTACAGCAGCTGCGAGATGATAGTTCTGCCGGGCGGAATGCCGGGGGCAGCTAATCTCAGAGACCATGCAGGTCTGACGGAGAAGATCAAAGAGTTCGAAGCAGAAGGCAGAAAGCTCGCAGCAATCTGCGCGGCACCTCTGGCTCTGGCAGCACACGGTGCACTCGACGGCAAGGCTGCAACAATATACCCGGGACTTGAGGACGAGCATCTTAAAAATGCAAAGGCAAGCCATGCCAACGTAACAAAGGACGGCAATGTAATTACAGGCATAGGACCTGCAATCGCAATGGAATTTGCACTTGCTCTGGCAGAGGAACTGAAGGGAAAAGAAGTACGCGATCAGGTGGCTTCCGGACTGCTTTTTGACAGAAGATAATTAGTGTTAAAAAAACTATTGAAATTGCATGACAGCAGTCGTACAATGGTAAAAATACCTGAGAGAGGAACAAAGATATAATAGTGGAAGATAAGCTGATTCTGGTAAATGAACAGGACGTGCAGACGGGAACATGCGGCAAGCTGGAGGCTCATGAAAAGGCCCTGCTTCACCGCGCTTTTTCCATATTCATTTTCAGAAAAGCGCTGGTAGATAATCCTGATGGAACCAGAACCTTTCACAATCAGCTTCTGATTCAGAAGAGAGCTGCAGGCAAGTATCACAGCGCAGGACTCTGGGCAAACAGCTGCTGCTCACATCCGAGGGATGGCGAGAACCTGGAGGAAGCGACCGCACGAAGACTTCCTGATGAAACGGGAATTGCTGTGGCAGAGCTGGAAGACGGCCTCGAGGAAAAGGGTGCATTTATCTATAAGGCTGACTTCGATAACGGTCTGGTGGAGCATGAGTTTGACCACGTGTTTGCGGGATGGCTTCCGCAGGCAGGACCGGGAAACACAGATGAGCCTGATTTTGCACCAAACCCTGAGGAAGCTGAAGAAATGAAGTTCGTTGACGTGGAATGGGTAATGCACGATGTGCTGCTCAATCCGGCAGACTATGCTGCCTGGTTCATGCCGGCGCTTCTCATCGCCACAGACGGAACGGATTTCGAATCACTTCATAAAGAAGCATCAGACAGGATGATATATTGATACAGGGGGGAATTATGGCAAAGTATTTTGACGAACCATCGAGAACATTTAATGAATATCTGCTCGTGCCGGGATATTCATCAACAGACTGCAGAGTCGAAAATGTTTCACTTAAGACGCCGGTTACAAGGTTCAAAAGGGGCGAAGAGCCTGCAATCAGCATGAACATTCCGATGACATCTGCAATCATGCAGGCGGTTTCCGGAGATGAGCTGGCAGTTGCACTTGCCAGGGAAGGCGGAATTTCATTCATATTCGGATCGCAGCCAATTGAAAGCCAGGCGGCCATGGTCAGAAAAGTCAAAAACCATAAGGCGGGATTTGTTCAGAGCAACACAAACATCAGACCTGACCAGACTCTTGCGGAACTCCTGGTGCTGAAGGAAAGAACAGGTCATTCAACTACAGCTGTAACAGAAGACGGAACAGCTGAAGGCAAGATGGTAGGTCTCGTTACAAGCAGAGACTACAGAGTCAGCAGAATGTCGCTGGACACAAAGGTCAGCGAGTTCATGACACCATTTGAAAAGCTGATTTCCGCCAAGGAAGGCATCACCCTCAGCGAGGCAAATGACATGCTTTGGGATAACAAGCTGAACGCTCTTCCTGTTGTTGACGATAAACAGAGACTGATTTATTTCGTATTCCGCAAGGACTACATTGCACATAAGGAATATCCGGATGAACTGCTGGATGCCGACAAGAGGTATGTTGTAGGTGCCGGCGTGAACACTCGCGATTTCGAAGAGAGAATACCGGCCCTGGTTGAAGCGGGAGCTGATGTGCTTTGCATCGACTCAAGCGAAGGCTATTCACAGTGGCAGGCCGATACTCTGAAGTTTGTTCGCGACAGATACGGCGACGATGTGAAGATTGGAGCCGGAAACGTTGTCGACGGAGAAGGCTTCAGATTCCTAGCAGACGCAGGCGCTGACTTTGTTAAAATCGGAATCGGCGGCGGAAGCATCTGCATCACCCGTGAACAGAAGGGCATAGGCAGAGGCCAGGCTTCAGCGGTTATTGAAGTCGCAAAGGCAAGAAATGAATACTATGAGGAAACCGGAATTTACGTTCCTATCTGCTCGGACGGCGGAATCGTTTATGATTATCACATGACTCTTGCACTGGCAATGGGAGCTGACTTCCTCATGCTGGGAAGATACTTCTCAAGATTCGACGAATCACCAACAAACAAGATTCAGATAAACGGCAATTACTACAAGGAGTACTGGGGCGAAGGTTCAGCCCGTGCACGTAACTGGCAGAGATACGATCTTGGCGGCGATGCAGGAATGAAGTTCGAGGAAGGCGTTGACTCATATGTTCCATATGCAGGCCCGCTTTCAGATAATGTGCGCCAGTCACTCATGAAGGTCAAGTCAACAATGTGCAACTGCGGTACAATGACGATTGCAGATCTTCAGAAGAACTCCAAGCTTACTCTGGTTTCCGCAACAAGCATTGTGGAAGGCGGAGCTCACGACGTAATTCTTAAGGATTCAGTAAGCGGAGTATCAAAATAGAAAAGGATTCCATCAAGGGAATATAAATTGATAGAAGAAAAGCGTCATACAAGTGAATATACCAAGGGACTTCTCACATGCCTCGGCTGTCAGACTCTATGGGGCTTCCTGGTGCTCTACTGGGATGCGCTGAACCCGATTCCATCGTCCACGGTAATTTACTACCGTGTTTTTCTGGTGGGACTTATCAGCACGGTATGCGCTCTTGCCATGTACGGCTGGAAGGAATACGCTAAAATATTCAGGGATAAGAAGGCCTTCTGGGGACTGACTCTGACAGGAACCATAATCACCTTTAACTGGAGTCTCTACATCTGGGCTGTTAAGGCGGGCTTTGTAATTCAGACCTGTGTGGGCTACTTCATTGAGCCGCTGGTTGTGGCTGCCTTTGGAATAATATTCTTCAAGGAGAAGCTGTCGGGATTCAAGCTCATTTCATTTATCCTTGCACTCATCGGACTTGTGGTAATCCTCATTCACTTCGGCGAGATACCGGGAATAGCACTTGGCCTGGCCATTTCATTTGCAACATATGCGGCTCTTCAGAAGAAATACGACATGCCGTCAATGCTCATGCTGTCCTACGAGACCGTGCTGCTGGCAATACCGGCGCTGGCAATTGTCATTTACCTTGAGGTGACGGGACAGGGAGCCATAGGCATGGAAGGAGTCGGTACCGGCAAGTATCTGCTCATGCTCTGCTGCGGACCGCTTACAGCACTGCCGCTGTTCCTCTTTGGCGTGGCAGCTACGAGAATCGAACTGGTAATGCTGGGCATACTGGAATACATAAGCCCTTCAATATCACTGCTTCTCGGAATCTTCGTGCTTCGTGAAGCATTTGACGGAATCCAGTTCATATCGTTTGTAATAGTATGGATTGGGCTGGTATTCTTCACAGTGGGAGAAATCAGAAATAAAAAAACAGATACGACGCTAAAACCTTAGCGGTATCTGTCGTAGCTCTTGCAAAAGCAGCCGGCTGCCTTTGCGGCATCAAGAGCGAAACTCGAGTCATCGTGAACCATTATTTCCGATGGCTCAAGGCCAAAATAATCACAGACAATGAGGAAGGATTCGGGAGAACTCTTCCTTATTTTTGTGTCTTCAACCGTGTATATCTTTTCGAAGAATCTATCGAGGCCGTGGCGCTTCAGGGCAGGTTCAAAAAATTCATGTGGAGTGTTTGAAAAGCCTGCGATTCTTGTTCCTTCGGCATGGAGCTCCTCAAGCTCATGAACGGCGTCATTAAAAGGCAGCACGAGATTTTCGTACTGGTAGTGAAGATATTCCTCGGCGGCCTTTCTTACTGCGGGCTCGCCTCCGGGTATGTCGAAGGTGTCGGCAAGATAAGAGTAGACCTCATCGACCGGCATGGGGTCAATGGTGTCTGATATGTCAGCCGGCGGGTCAATGCCGAGACTCTTCAGGTATGAAGGCGCAAGCTCATCCCACATTCTCATGGAATCGAGCACTGTGCCGTCTATGTCGAACAGGTGTAATTTAATCATGTAGGAATTATAGCACATATGGGAAGAAAAGAGGATTAGGCAACCGGAGTTAACAGGGAAGGCTCTATTTTGACAATTTGAGTTGGTAGAAGCCTGCGCAACTGAAGATTACAATATTCATATAAATCATAGAAATCGGATTTTTCGGAGGAACACATGAGTATTGTAAGGGTAAGTAATTTAAGGAAATCATATCCTGCTTTTGCATTGGATAAGGTTTCCTTTTTTCTTGAGTCAGGAAGCATTACCGGCTTCATAGGACGAAACGGCGCAGGTAAAACGACGACTATCAAATCCATGCTGAATCTGGTTCACCCTGACGGCGGGGAAATAGAGTACTTTGGCTTGCCTTTGCACGGGAATGAAGCGGAAATCAAGAGGCGCATAGGTTACTCGACGGGGACCATTAACTGGTATCCCAGAAAGAAAATCTGGGAAATTGCGGATGTAATGAAAAGCTTCTATGACAGCTGGGATGATGGGCTTTATCACCACTACCTTGAGATGTTCCAGCTGGACGAGGACAAGAAAGCCCAGGAGCTGTCCGAGGGCATGAAGGTAAAATGCAATCTGCTCTTCGCGCTGTCTCATGGTGCGGAGGCGCTGATTCTTGACGAGCCGACAAGCGGGCTAGATCCATTCTCCAGGGATGAACTTCTGGAGCTCTTTGAGAAAATTGCAAAGGCAGGAGTTGCGGTTTTTTTCTCTACTCACATAATTACTGATATTGAGAGATGCGCGGACAACATTGTCTATATTTCTCACGGCAGAATTGTTGCTGCCATGTCAAAGGATGAGTTTGGGGAAAAGTATCTGATGGATGGAGAGACACTCGAGGATGCCTTCTTGAGATTGGAAAGGGGTGAGAGAAATGCGTAGCGTAATGAGAAAGGAAATGAAGCTGAGCGCTTCCCCGCTGGCATATTTCTTTGTCGGCTTCGGGCTCATGTTCTTTCTGCCGGGATACCCGGTGCTCTGCGGAGAGTTCTTCGTGACACTGGGCCTTTACCAGAGCTTCGTGTATGCCAGGGAAGCTAACGATATTGTATTTTCCGCACTGCTGCCCATAGCGAAGAAGGATGTAGTGAAAGGAAAATTTGAGTTTTCCTGCTTCATCGAGATGTGCGGCTTCGCGTTAATGATAGTGGCGACTTTGCTGCGAATGACGGCATTTGCAGATAGTGCAGTGTATAGGGCAAATGCGCTCATGAACGCAAATCCATTTGCGCTGGGAATGTCACTGCTGCTGTTTGGGGTATTTAACATGATATTCATAGCTGGTTTTTTCAGGACGGCGTATAAGGCTGGCAAGCCATTTCTTGTATATATAATTGCATGCTTTGTTATAATGGGAGTAGCGGAGGCACTCCATTACATTCCGGGGTTTTCGCTGCTGAATGCTTTCGGCTTTGATAATATCGGGCTGCAACTTATTTGCTTTATTGCAGGAGCACTTTGCTATGTGGGGCTGACATTGCTTGCATACAAAAAAGCCTGCAATGATTTTGAGAAAATAGATCTGTAGATAAAGAGGAAAGAATATGCTGAGAGATAATCTTATTATGCTGAGAAACACCTGTGGATTTTCACAGGAGCAGATTGCAGAAAAAATTGGAATTTCTAGACAGGCTTATGCCAAGTGGGAGAGTGGGAAAACCATCCCGGACATCGAGAAGTGCAGCCTTCTTGCTGAAATTTACGGAGTAACAGTTGACAGCCTGATAAAAACGCAGGAGCTGGATGGGAAGGTAATGATGCCCGCACCTAAGGGAAAGAATCTGTGGGGCACAGTGACGCTCAATGAGCGCGGGCAGATTGTAATACCTAAGGCGGCACGAGATCATTTCGGCCTGAGCGAGGGTCAGAGACTGGTGCTCATGAGCGATGATGATGAGGGATTCGCTCTGGTCCCGGCAGAGATGTTCGAGAAGAAAATCGCTGCACTTAGTGAATTTATTCCGAAACCGTAGGGCAGGCCTCTTATATTTGAACACCCCTTTAATACTGTGAACTAATATCAGCAAAGCCTGTTATTTTCTGTTTCTTAATCATCGTTTCCCTTGTTCAGAAAAAGAATTAGGCATTAATTAAAAAAGAACCTGGGTTGGCGGACCCAGATTCAATGTGCTGGTTGCTACTTACGATGACGCTCCAGCCACTTGCAGATATAGATGGCGGCCATACCTG
>JAUNIQ010000129.1 GCA_030535275.1 Bacillota bacterium
TTCGCAGTCAAGATATAAAAGCTGATCTTTTTTACACAGTACCTCACAGCTCTGATCCAGCTTGCCGCAATTTACACCGACATAGCGGTTCTCTGCTGCCTTCGCCATAAGAATCAATTCCCACTCATCAAGATGGATCCCATTCACCTTTGTAAGCGCTGTCAAAAAGACTATGATCACAGCCGCAGAGGAGGACAAGCCTCCAATTGGCAGCGTACCCTCAATTACAGCACTGATTCCCGTACGAACTGGATATTTTCCTATGAGCATTTTCGCCGCGCCCCGCATATGGTCTGCCCAGTCCCCAACCTTTATTTCCGGAATGGAAGCGACATGAAACTGTGCCCTTTTGGGAAAATTCAGAGACTGCAGTTCTACCACACTGGATATTACGGGGCGGCGGAGCCGCCTGTCCGGTGGTGGCGGAGCCACCTGTCCGGACTGACGGAGCCACCGATGGTTAACAGTTACTGACGTTCTTCAGGACGAATGCCATAAACCTCTCGCATAGAACGATCATTTTTGGGATCTTTTGCTCGTATATTGATCTTATAGGAGTCGTAGGCAATCCGGTCCATGATGGAATCAGCCAGCGGAGTCTCATCTCCTCCGAGCTGTGCGTACCATCCTGAGTCTTCGTATTGTGAACAGAAGATAGTTGAGGACTTCCTCCTTCGCTTATGGATCAGATCCAGGACATAGCGCGCTTCAGCGTTAGTGATCGGGTTCATCAGCCATTCATCAAGGATGAGCAGCCGCGGATTGATATATTCTTTGAGTGCTTTAAGATAGTGTGATTCGTCTTCAGCTTCCTTTAGTCGCATAAGCAAGTCGGAGAAGCGTACGAATTTCACTTTGTAGTACTTCATGCAGGCAGCCATACCGAAGGCGCAGGCAAGATATGTTTTCCCTGAGCCACTCTTGCCGGTGATAAAGATGTTTCGGTATTCCGAGATATAGTCACAGGTTGCAAGACGGGAGATCAGCTGCCGGTTGAGACTGCGGTCCTGCTGATAGTCAATGCCGGCGATAGAAGCATCTTTTTCTTCGAATTCAGCATCGTGGATGAGCTTTTTTAACCGGTTGCTTTTACGGCGGGAGTATTCAGCATCTACCAGGAGCCCAAACCGCTCTTCAAAGTCAAGCTCTTTCATGGAGGGATCATCCTGCTGGATTCTGAACGCGTCGGCCATGGCTCTGAAGCGCATATCAAGCAGCTTGTCTATCGTGGTATTACTCAGCATGGTCGACACCTCCGTAGTATCTGGCGCCACGGGTAAGGCCATGAGGATTTACTCTGGCATTAGCCATGGCTGGAGATGTCAGCGCAGCAAACTCTTCAGGCTTCATTGTTGCAAAAAGGTTCTTGATGCTTTTATAACTGGGCGCACTGGAGTATGTCAGTGCTTTGCTGCAGACAGCCTCAAGCTTTGCGCGGGAATGCTTTTCAGCAAGTTTCATTATTCCCATGCATGCCCGGTAGGACTGCTGCTCGATCCTGCCGGACGTAAGCATTCTGTCTATAACGATACTTGCATTCGGGCCGATCTCCTTCGCCCAGCGTCTGAACCGGTCACCGTCCCATTCAAGGTACTTCTGGTGGTCTGCAGGCATGTGCTCCTTGACTGTTGAATACTGGCCAGGACGCCCCTGCAGCCGCTTGTGGGAAGCGATCCTTTCGTGTTTATAAAACACCTCGATGACGTGGTCCGTCATTCGCACATCGACCTCATCTTTGATATACTGATAAGGTACGGAGTAGTACATCTTGTCTACTGCGATATGATAGTTGAACTGGACAGTAGCCTTTTTCCAATTGGACAGTTCATAGCGGGTGGCAGGCAGCGGCGTCAGTAATGGCTTTTCTTCCCCAAGAAAAATGCTGCTTCTGCTGCCCTCTTTTTTCTGGAAGGGCTTCGCGTTGAAGTTCCGAAGTTTCTCCCGGATGGCGAGATTAAGTTCTGATAAAGAGAAGAACTGTTCGTTCCTTAATGCAGCAGTGATCCATGTGGAAATATTTCCCACAGACCCTTCTGTAACAGGCTTATCCCTGGGACGGCGGACCCGGGCAGGTATGACCGCCGTGTTATAGTGTTCCGCCATCTCATGATAGGTCTGGTTGAGCTTTGGCGTATACCAGTCACTCTGTTTGCGGTCAACTGCGGTAGCGCAGTTATCCGAGATCAGGATACGGGAAACGCCGCCAAAGAACTCATACATATGGATATGGGCAGTGATCCAGGCTTGGGTCCGTTCGTTTATAAAAGCCTCCACGTAAGCATACTGGCTGTACGTCAGTACACCGACAAAGATCCATGCATCAGTGATCTCACCGGTATCAGGGTCGACGATATGGGCCGGGTCACCAGCCCAGTCGACTTCTATCTGTTCTCCCGGTTTTCTGGGAATGTGCATGGTGGCGCGCCGTTTCTGCTCATTCTGCTGGATATGGAAGCAAAACTGCGAATACATAAGAGGATTATCACCTGATCGACGGCAATCCTCTAGGTATTCCGTCCACAGAAGTTTTTTGGTGACACCGTTTTTCAATAGTTCCCTGCGGATGTATTCAAAGTCAGGCATCCGCTTTTCGGATGTATCCACAGTTCCTTTTGGATACAGCATGGTTTCCAGTACCTTGTCCGTCAAAGAAGCTTCGAGCGGCCATTTGAGGCTTATCGCATCTGATCTCTTACGGATACGGGATACTGTGTTGCGCGAAACATCACAGCTTTCTGCGATCTTTCGCTCGCTGATCCCCAGGCTTAATAGTCTAAGGATCTCTCGATACTTGGTCATAGTTCTGACCCTCCTGAAATGTATTTGCACCATTTGGCGCATATATACAGTATAAGGAGTTAGTGCAGAAACTAATCGTTTGCAAAGTGGCTCCGTGCTTCCGGACAGGTGGCTCCATCTATACCGGAAGGGTGGCTCTCTGTCACCGGACAGATGGCTCAACAGGACCCGGAATATTCACGGTGGACGTTATCTGTGACATTCTGCCTTTGTTCAGTGGCTGTTCAGGATACAG
>JAUNIQ010000130.1 GCA_030535275.1 Bacillota bacterium
TCCAGCTGATCGTGAATATTCTGAAGGTGTATTTCGTTCTCAATGGCACTTTTTGCTTCTATTACTATGCCCAGTGTGTGCTTGTGAACAGTTTCATAGTAGCCGCTTACTGCAATAACGCCTAATAGCGTTCCGTCAACATCGAATACTGGTGCGGCTGCAGATGTCCACTCGTGAAGCCTCTGCAAAAAAAACTGGGCACCGGAAATCTGCACTGGCTTCATGTGTTTAAGTGCCAATGCAATTGCCGTAGTACCCGATACTTCTTCACCTTCATTGCATCCAAGTCCCGTCCATGTCATTCTGGTCAGTTCATCCAGGCCCGGACTGCAGACATTTACGATAATGTATCCATCCTTGTCAACGAAGTCCAGCGTTATATTCGTATCACCTATAACCCCGAATATAACCTGCATGTACTTTTCTGCAACTGAAATTGCCTTTCTGTTTGCAGCCCTGCGAGCCTCCAGCTCCTGACCGTCAAGAGGCGGCTGGATTTCACCGGCGAAAGGGTTGACTCCATTTCTCCTGCTGGCTTCCCATGACTCAAAAACCTCAGTGGGAATAACCTCCTTTGGAGGTGTGGTTCCATTATTTATATAATCCGTCCAGGCCTTTTCATATTCCAAAAGCTCCGGACTGCTCTCTTTATTAATTGGATTAGAGTTCTGATTCATCCGAATATTCACCCTGCCAGTTGTTGGCTTCAATAAGCTTCATCGTATATTTTCTCAGCATGATTAGTGCATCCCAGAGGGCTGTTATTTCCTCCTTCTTAAGCGGCATCTTGAAATACAGCGGAGGAAATACAATCCACAGTACTGATCCCGGTATAGGAGCCACTCTTATTTTGAATGCATTAAGACTTCTGTTATATTCAACTATAATGAACTCAACATCTACTGTTTTAGCCACTTTCTCAAGTCTTGCAAGCAGCTTGGGGTCATTAAAATATTTTTCGTATTTTGCTGACTGCTTGTCTCCCTTGAAGTAGGTAACCTCAATTTTAGGGAATCCGGCAAACTTAAGTTTCAGAAGAAAATTTTCCGGAATGTCCACGTTATTAATAGTCGTCTGCAATTCCAGATTAAACGACCTTGAAATGAACTTCTTCTGAAGAATATATCCAAGCTTGGCATAGTCATCCGGGTTCTTTGGATTTATTGGCTGGTCCAGAAAGAAGCCTTCATTTCGCAGATTTGAAAAAGTGCGGTTTGGTTTTGTGAGTAAATGAACGTGCATCTCCAACAGATCCTTTACCCTCTTAGTTGCCTGTCCTGATGTCGCATTCTTTTTTTTGAACATTTCTTCACTCTCCGTTTATTGTTTATAAACACTGCGGAGGAATAATCCTCCGCAGTTTAAGGGGGGCCTTTTACTATTATAAGGCATAATTCAATAATAGTTAAGCGTTATAAGCTTTTTTGAAGATTTCCAGGAAGTCTTCCTTTGTGGCTTTTCGAGGATTACTGTCAACTGATACGTTTACAGATGCTCTCTGTGCCAGTTCATCCAGATCTTCCTCCTTCGCTCCGATCTCCTTCATTGTTGGAATACACAGATCTGTGCAGAGCTTGTGCAGTGCATCTACTGCCTTTGCTGCTGCATCTCTCTTAGGAAGTCCTGTGATGTTCTCTCCCAGAGCTTCTGCAATATTCGCATACTTGTCGAAATCAGCCACGTAGTTGTATTCGGTTACATATGGCAGGAGAAGTGCCATTGTTACACCGTGAGCCGTGTCATACAGTCCGCCGAGCGCTTCGCCCATGCAGTGGATTCCTGCTATGTCGGAGTTTCCGAAGCAGATTCCTGCGATGAGGCTGCCCAGGAGCATGTTGCCCTTGGCTTCCTTGCTGTCTGTATAAACCGCATCTCTGATGTTATCTCCAATAAGCTTAATTGCGTAGATTCCACATGCATCGGTAATCGGCTCTGCAAGCTTGCAGGTATAACCTTCTACTGCATGTGACAGCGCATCCATTCCTGTTGCGGCTATGATTGACGGTGGCAGGCTTGCTACCATATCCGGGTCAACCAGTGCAACCTTTGCTGCACACTTAGGGCTTCCAAGACTCATCTTGAAGTGTCTCTTGGTATCAGTAATTACTGACCAGAATGTTACTTCTGAACCCGTTCCGCATGTAGTAGGAATTGCAATCAGGTCGCAGATTGGATACTCAAACATATCGAGGCCTTCATAATCATTTACGACTCCGCCGTTTGTCATCAGAACGCCTACTGCCTTAGCGGTATCCATTGAACTTCCGCCGCCGATGGCAATCATGCTGTCGTTACCGTCTACCTTTGCCTGTTCGTAAGCCTTCTGTACAGTTGTGTCTCTCGGGTTAGGTTCGATTCCGTCAAAGATTGTATATTCAACGCCACCTTCGTCAAGAGCTTTTGTAATTTTTTCAACTA
Organism: Bacillota bacterium; assembly: GCA_030535275.1. Lineage (GTDB taxonomy): Bacteria > Bacillota > Clostridia > Peptostreptococcales > Anaerovoracaceae > Lentihominibacter. The sequence goes on from JAUNIQ010000130.1 coordinate 2,419, forward strand.
CTCCTGCTGCAATCAGGCCCTTGTCTGTAACGATCATAGGTTTCTTGTTTCCCAGTGCTTTTACCTCGTCAGCAACTGTAAGTGAAACACCCTCACCAAATTTAATCGTTGTTGGAAGTGAAAATTCAAAACTGAACATTTTTACCTCCTTCGGTTATGTACTTAAATAAATGTTTTTATTCATCCCATTCAATAGGAACATAAGTCATTTCTTCAAGTGGTACAGGCTTGAAGCAAGGCTTCTTCATCTTGAACTTTACCCAGATGAGTGCGTATGCTGCAAATGCTGCCATGAATCCGCAGGCCGGAAGTATACATTCCATACCCATGGTAACTATTATGTAAGCACATGCGATAATACCGATAATCTGCGGAATCGGGAATGCCGGACTCTTGAATGATCTGTGCAGTTTCGGATACTTCTTTCTCAGGATAATGGTATCGACCTGAGTTATGATATACGATACTACCCAGGCTACACATGCGATGTTTACAAAGTTTACAACTCTGTTGATGTCCAGACCTACGAAGAATGGAACCATCATGCATGTGTAATGGTACACTGAATTTGTAACGCTCCTGCCTAATAGAATACAATATCTAT
>JAUNIQ010000131.1 GCA_030535275.1 Bacillota bacterium
TCCATTATGCTGTCATCGGCGGAAACGCTGACAATTTCAGCCATGAACATGTCATGGGTGCCCAGCTCCTTAACCTCCGTTACGCGGCATTCAATGTTTACAGGCGATTCTCCGATTGACGGGCAGGATACAACCTGGCTGTCAACTGCCGTCAGCTTTCTCTCGCTGAACTTGTCATAATCCCTTCCGGACTTCACGCCACACCAGTCAGTTGCAAAGGCAAGCTCCTCCGTTGTCAGGTTGATTACGAACTCACCTGTTTCGGAAATAATTTCATGGGAGTATCTCTCCTTGCGGACTGAAATGTATGTCATAGGCGGGTCGGAATTAAGCACTCCGGTCCAGGCAATTGTAATGATATTGGGTTTTTCTCCCGGTCTGCCACAGCTTACCATGACAGCAGGTACAGGCGCAGTTACTGCACCCGGGTTCAGTTTGATTTTGCTCATCAGTCTTCAAAAGCCTCTCTCCATGCATCTTCCTTGCCGTCGCGAAGGTCATCAAGATTATATGGTGTAGCCTGATACAGGTAGTAGTTCAGCCAGTTTGAAAAGAGCAGCGATGCGTGTCCTCTCCAGCGGAACATGATTTCCTTGTTAGGATCATCGTCGCGGAAATAATTTGCCGGAACATCGATATCAAGTCCCTTGTTAATGTCTCTGAAATATTCATCTGCCAGAGTGTTCTTGTCGTATTCCTGGTGGCCGAGAACAAAAATCTGTCTGCCGTTTTCAGTTGAAACAATATGCGGCCCAACCTCTTCGGACTCTGCGAGTATTCTCAGTTCAGGGTGCTTCAGGATATCTTCCTTCCTCACTTCCGTATGTCGTGAGTGCGGTGCATAGAAGAGTTCATCAAAACCTCTCATAAGCGGATTGTGAGGCCTGAGATTTCTGTGCTCAAATACTCCGAACACCTTCTGGTCCAGTATGTGCTTCGGTATTCCGTAGTAATAATGCAGAGCAGCCTGAGCTCCCCAGCATATAAACATGTTGCTGTACACATGTGTTTTGGCGAATTCAAATATCTCACACAGCTCCGGCCAGAAGTCAACATCTTCAAATTCCATGAGTTCAACCGGTGTACCGGTGATGATCATTCCGTCAAAGTATTCGTTTTTGAAATCCTCAATTGTAGTGTAGAAGGATTCCAGATGATCCTGTGAAGTGTGTGTGGATGTATGTGAATCCATGCCAACAAGCTGCATTTCTATCTGCAGCGGACTGTTGGCAAGAACGCGGGCAAGCTGTGTCTCAGTGGCTATCTTGGTAGGCATCAGGTTAACGATGATAACCTTCAGCGGACGAATGTCCTGAGATGCAGCTCTTGCCCTATTCATTGTAAATATGTTTTCATCCTTCAGCGCGCCGGCTGCAGGAAGTTTATCGGGTATGATAAGTGGCATTGTTCAGCTCCTATTTTACATATTCAAGTGCCTGTTCAATATCTGCAATAAGGTCTTCTGCTGCCTCAAGTCCGCATGAGAATCTGATAAGATCAGGTCCTATGCCTGCGGCTTCAAGCTCTGCCTCATTCATCTGTCTGTGTGTTGTATTTGCAGGGTGGAGACAGCATGTTCTGGCGTCTGCAACGTGGGTTTCGATTGCTGCAAGCTTCAGGTTTTTCATGAATGTCTCTGCTGCTTCTCTTCCGCCCCTGATTCCGAATGATACTACTCCGCATGTGCCGTTAGGCAGCATCTTCTTTACCAGTTCGGCATACTTGCTGTCAGGGAGTCCCGGATAATTTACCCGGCTGATTTTATCGTGTCCCTTAAGATATTCTGCTACAGCCATTCCGTTTTCGCAGTGCTTCTTCATTCTTACATGCAGGCTCTCCAGTCCCATGTTGAGGAGGAAAGCATTCTGAGGTGCTGCAGTCGCACCGAAGTCTCTCATGAGCTGAGCGGTTGCCTTTGTAATATATGCACCTTCGATTCCGAATTTTTCCGCATAGGTTATTCCGTGATAGCTTTCGTCCGGTGTGCAGAGTCCCGGGAACTTGTCCGCATGAGCCATCCAGTCGAATTTGCCCGAGTCAACTATGCATCCGCCAACCTGTGTGCCGTGACCATCCATGTACTTTGTAGTTGAATGAGTTACGATATCTGCACCCCATTCAAAAGGTCTGCAGTTTACAGGAGTTGCAAAAGTGTTGTCTATAATAAGCGGAACACCGTGTTCATGAGCAACTTCAGCCCAGAGCGGAATGTCCAGAACGTCCAGTGAAGGGTTTGTGATTGTTTCACCGAAGACTGCCTTTGTATTATCTCTGAATGCTTCATTCAGCTCTTCTCTTGTTGCCGTCGGAGGCAGGAATGTGAAATCTATGTTCATTCTCTTCATGGTCACTGCGAAGAGATTGTATGTTCCTCCGTAAAGAGCAGATGATGCAACCACATGATCACCGGCTGATGCAATGTTGAATACCGAGAAAAAGTTGGCAGCCTGTCCCGATGAAGTCAGCATTGCTGCAGTACCGCCTTCAAGTGCGCAAATTTTTGCTGCAACTCTGTCGCTTGTAGGGTTCTGAAGTCTTGTATAGAAATATCCTTCAGCTTCCAGATCAAAGAGCTTTCCCATGTCTTCGCTTGTTGCATATTTGAAAGTTGTGCTCTGGATAATAGGTATCTGTCTAGGCTCTCCGTTTTCCGGTGTGTATCCGGCCTGAACGCATTTAGTTTCAATATTAAAATCCTTTTTCATGATATTTCCTCCTTAAACACCAAGCTGCTTGCCTTCGGCATGTTCGTAATTAACATGCATGAAGCTGCCTGTTGACATTGCAAGGCACTTGCCTGAATCCTCATCGTAAGCCTTCGCAATAAGTCTAATCACTCTCTCGCCTACCTGAACGGCTTCCGATTCTATAATAAACGACTGTCCTCTGAAAGGTCTCAGGAAGCTGATTGTCATGTCTGATGTGGACACGCTTCCTTCTGTCAGGGCAATGGCGTTTATTCCCATTGTCGTATCCATCATGGCTGAAATTAC
>JAUNIQ010000132.1 GCA_030535275.1 Bacillota bacterium
CCAGCTTGGAGGCGTAGATCGGGTCCAGCGCGTGCTCCGCGTCGATGAACGCCGCCGTGCCGCCCGCCTTCTGCGCCTGGGCGATGCAGTGCAGCGCCACGGTGGTCTTACCGGAGGATTCCGGCCCGTAGATCTCCACGATGCGGCCCTTCGGAAGTCCCCCTACGCCCAGCGCAAAGTCCAGCTGCAGGCTGCCCGTGGGGATGACCTCCACCTGCATGTTCTCCGCCGCCTTGCCCAGCTTCATCACCGAGCCCTTGCCGAAATCCTTTTCGATCTTGCCCAGCGCCACTTCCAGCGCCTTCTTCCTGTCCTCGCCGATCTGCCGGGTCGCGGGCTTCTTCTCAGCCTTCTTTTCAGCCGCCATTTGCATTTCCTCCGTGCTATGTTTCGCGCGTCGCCGCGCCTTGATTTCTGTTCATATTATAACAAGGCGGCGAGGTTTTGTAAATCGAACATATGTTTAAATTTTGTACGGAAGAGGCTTGGAATCGCCTATTCCACCTCATCCTCGTCTTCCATCCCGCCGCGCATGGGGATGTCCAGCGGCACGTGATATACATACCAAATGATGGTTAATCACTAAAACCTTTATCTATTGCAGATGCTAACGCACGTAGTCTGTTTGTCGTCCTCTTACCATTTCTCATGTGACATAAGGTGTTTTCAGATAATACTGTCTTGTTTGCAGTTTTTATTATACCAATCTCAGGTTGAGAGAGTGTTTTAAAAACTGCGACTAATTCGTCTAAAGATGGAGACACATTACTGCCTCGCAACAATAGAAACAGATCTCGCGGAGAAAGACTACCCAATTCTTCCTGTTCTTTACGGAATTGTTCGACAACAAGAGAGATGATATCCAGTTCTCGCTGTTTTTCGGATATAATCTCACTCAACTGTGAAAGCCCGTTTGGTACTTGGAAAAATAGTGCTATTTCCTGAAGGTTTAAAGCAAGGACTTGAGATGCTCTGGCTATTTCACATAGCTCTGTGGCAGTAATCAATGCAAATCCCTTCTTTTTAGCATAATTCTTTATAGTATCTCCAGCAAAACCCGGCCCAATAATTGCAATATATTCGGCGTTATTCTTTTCTTTATGTGTGTCGATTGCCACATCACTAATATCGCTATGAGATACTTGACCGCCTGATTTTGACTTTGCATCAATAATAGCAATGTGTTTTTTTCCTTCTTCATCTTGCCATCGAACAACAACATCCGTATCACCGGAACCTCCAATGCGTCTTGCATCAAACCCCATAATTCGAAAAATAGACGCAATGTTTTCTTCGAAAGCAACACCGGATTGTTTGTTTTCTGCCATGGGATTCTTTGATGACTCCAGTAGTCTATTAATTATTTCATTTGGAATTTCTATTTCAGGTTCGGTCGTTATCTTTTCTTCTTTCTCTTGCTGTGCTGGTGCTTCAATACTTTCGTATGAAGCTAATTGAAGCGTTGCAACAAAAGCCTTACCCAATAGAGTGGCTTTGATATGCAGATAGCTTGGTTCTTCCAGCAAGCCAGCTTCAATAAGAAAACCAGTAATCCATCTGGACTTTTCTGAATTTAACCCATAAAGCTTAGCTTGAGAGTATATTTCGTTTCTGGTAATATCTTCCATGGCGGTTTGAATTGTTTCACCTACGAACCTCATATTGCAATGAAGAATGCGAATAAAATCCAAATCACTTCCTGATTCGAGCCAGGCCTTTGTTTCTGGAGTAGCTATATAAATATTGCGCCCCACCTCCTCTAAAAGGCCAGAAGCTTTTAAAAACAGTAGCATTGATTCAACGCTGCTGACTTTTAATCCAAACTCGTTTTCGATAAAAGCAAACAGTTCAGACCTTTCTGTTCTTTCAGAAGCAAACTGAAGGATTGTGCGTAAATTGTTGATTCGATTAGGACTTGGAACCCATAAATTATAAGTGTTGCGTTTTCTATGTAGTTCCGGTGAATCCTCCAATCGTTGAAGGTTTTCTGCAATTACTAAAGGCGGTTCGGGTATGGCGATTGATTCGTCTGATTCATCTGTTGATTGTGCTGCTTGTGGTGTAACAATACACCATTCCTGTAGTGCTTGTGTACCTGCATCGGTTATTTCCCACTTGCGATTACCTATCGCATGAATAAGGTCGAGCACCTCAAGCCAATCTGTTCTTCTTCGTGTATTGCTCAGATTAGCCCAATCAAGGTTATAGTCACTGCATATTTTTCTATCTATGTCTTCGATGGTCAAAGGTTCAATTTGAATAATATTCAAGACTTCACCAAACAAACGGCACTTGCTTTGGATTTGATTGGCCAAGCGTATTTTAGTTGGGTCGTCTTTGAAAGAATGACCATCTGAAGATAAGCGAATAGAACCGGACTGGTTTATCACTAAGCCCATACGTTTTAAGAAGGCAATGTAAGAACGCCAGCTTTGGGGATTTGGGTAATCTGGTATTTCAGGAACAGCATTCATATCATTAATCTGACTATCGCCGATTATCAGAACAAGAGACTTAACCAGATTAAACCAGTTTTGCTTTCCGCCTTTTAGATCAGGTATGACCCAATCTTTTTTTCTCCACTCGTATTTTTGCTGTTGAATGCTGTATACTAACATACTGGTTACCTCCAATCTTCTTAAAGGTTTACAATTGCTATAAGCCTGCAGATTAAACGTATATTAATCTATTCCACCTCGTCCTCATCCTCCATCCCGCCGCGCATGGGGATGTCCAGCGGCACGTGGTTGCCCCGGCGGGCGTGGGCCCGCTGCACCTGTTCGGCGTGGCGGAGGGTGAGTTCGTGGGAGGCGCGGATGCGGCGCATGAGCATGGCGACGATCTCCTCGATTTCGCTGTTTTCAGAGTAATCAGCCTCGACGGAGAAATCCGCCCGCCCCTGCAGCAGCATGTCGTCGGCCAGCTCGGTCTGGCCCGGGGCATGCACGGCGATGGAATAGCCGCCCTTCTGCTTGGTCATCTTCATGCA
>JAUNIQ010000133.1:0-1770 GCA_030535275.1 Bacillota bacterium
GTCCGATCTTGACAGCGTGTTCGTATGTCAGATCAACGTTGGCTTCCCCGCGGAACCCGTCTGTTCCGAAATATTTGCCCATATTAATCAGCCCTCTTTTCTATGATGACACCGTTATCCTTAAAGATACTGTTCTGAGGTACGACACCTCTTACACATGAAGTGGGATAGATGTTGCTGTGACGTCCGATCACGGTACCGGGATTCAGGACAGAGTTGCAGCCGACTTCTACATAGTCACCAAGCATCGCTCCGAACTTCTTCAGTCCTGTTTCGATCTGTTCTGTTCCGTTATGTACGACAACAAGCTTCTTGTCTGACTTGACATTGGATGTAATGGATCCTGCTCCCATGTGGCTGTAATAGCCAAGGATGCTATCTCCTACATAGTTGTAGTGCGGTGTCTGTACGTGGTCGAACAGGATGACATTCTTCAGTTCACAGCTGTTTCCTACCACGCAGTCTGCGCCTACCAGGGCTGAGCCTCTGATGAATGCACAGTGACGTACTTCCGTATTGGGCCCGATGATACAGGGTGCTCCAAGATATGCCGAAGGGAATACCCTGGCTGTCTTATGTACCCATACATGCTCGGATACTTCCGTATATTCTTCCGGGTCAAGCTGTGATCCGAGATTCAGGATCAGATCCTTGATCCCCTTCAGTGCTTCCCAGGGATATGTAAAATGGGAAAGATATTCTTTCGCAATCGTATGATCAAGGTCATACATATCTGCAATTGTGTACATGACTAAAACACCTCCGTTTATACACAAACGATTTCATGTCTGCTCATGAGATCTGTTCAGTGCTGAGTAAATGCTCTGTTACAGTTTTCATTCTGCTTTTTATCATTCCTCTATCGATCCACTGTGACCGTGGCAGAATCCGCCGAGTCTTTCGATAACTGCCAGTCCTCGTCAACCATTTATGGTCCAGGCGCTAATAATGTTCCTTTACCTCCGGTCAGGTACATTATTTTAAAAACACAGGGAGAACAGACTCCCTGTGTATTATTTTATATGATTTGATGTAAGATAACCACTGATTATTCTTTACATCAGTTAGTTTATGGAAAAACAAATGAATTAATTGATTAAAGAATTATGACTGAACAAAGTGAAATGTCTGATTTATTCTGTCAATATATACGAAGTGTTACAGAACCGAAGAGATTTGCTTTTTGAACACTGTATGGAATTTCAGATTAGATGATTCACTATTCAAGATTTATCCACAAAGCGGGCCGAACTGCGCCATCTTCGTGGTCGGTATCGTCCCCGCTGCCGTCGACGGAGCCGAGGCTGAGGACACGTGCAGCGTAGTCAGAATTGCTGCCGGGCGACCGCAGCCACCACCAGCAATTTTCATTGCTGCCTTTGTATGCTCCTTGCGTATAGCAATAAGCGGTTCCCTGACACCCCTGACACTGACGCGCACTGTCCGAACTAAAGTATTGATTCACCTCGGCAATGCTGAGGAGGAATACTTTGTCGGTCGTATTGTTGCCGGGTGAAGTGCTATATGACGGGTTCTTATCCGCTGTTACGGTAGTTGTTAAAATCATGCTCTGTTCGCCTGAGCTGAATGCATTGTTGATAAACGTTCCGTTCAACCATTTTCTCAAAGAACAAGTTTCCCACGTCACCCTTGTAAATGAGGTGTTGTACTGTTGGCAGTCCAAGGCATATTTACTGATCACAAGGATCTTATTGTCCTCTTTTGCGAGGATGAGCCACTCTATATCTTCTTTGCCGTTTGTAGTGTCGT
>JAUNIQ010000133.1:1780-2985 GCA_030535275.1 Bacillota bacterium
ATCCTGCTCATATGAGCCAAAGAAAACATAGGAGCCAACCTCTGCTCTTGCGAGAAGTATTTTCTGGTATACCGGTTTGATGCTGTCTAGTCGGTCGGCGCTGTCCTTGTAATCCAACCCGTCCAACAGAATGTATGCCGCCTCGTAATCCCCGTTGTCGATGAGGGGGATGGCGCGATCATATTTGCTCGAAGCAATCGCGTCATTGTTGCCGATTTCCTCCAAGAGAGCATATGCCGCTTCATAATCGCCGGAATCTAACAGACCCATCGCCTTATTCAGTTTTTGCTTTGGAATAATAACTGTTGTTAGCAGGACCACAAACGCAATGCAAGCAACGATGATCGGTGCACCAATTGCGATCGTTCTTTTTCGTTTCTTAGCTGCCTTTTCCGCTGCTATGCGTTTTTCTTCAGTTTGGCGTTCATGTTCAAGACGCTCTGCTTCTTCCTTAGCCTTGATTTCCTCGATATTTCTTTGGCAAACGCAGATCTGCTCGTCAGCGTCTCTCCAGCCGGAGATAGCGCTGAACGCTTTGATGGCTTCTTCATATACGCTGACAGCGTTTCCGGCCATCCGCATCCTTGCGTAAGAGTAGATTGCATCCTTGCGGCAACCCTCCGCTCTGTCAAGGCATTGCCCGGCAAGAGAATCAGCATCTTTGAATCCGGGAATTGTTTGGAACATTTCGGCCGCAGATTTATAAGCCTCCTCTGTGTTTGCTGTGTTCATAGCGCTGACAGCGCTGTTATATATTCCGGTAAGACGGGCAATTTCGTTGCGTTCATTGATTTGGTTGATACACCTGGAAAGCATCTCCGCAATCTTATCGCCTCCGAAGCGTACGGCTTTCTGGTAGTTGTTGCTGTTGTTAAATGGAAGTTCGCAGTTCGGAAGATCTTCTTGCCGTTTCACATGAAGCTCCGCCATCAGTTTTCCAAGATAAGCCTGAGCATTTTCAGGTTTTTGATTGAGAACTTGTTCACAGAAGTCATCAGCCCTGCTCCATTCACCGTCTTCAAGAAACATAAACGCCCGTTTCAGAAGAGGAGCCACACTAGCTGTGCTTCCCATAACGATCGGTTCTTTCACAGTTACCCTTGGTTCATCTGCTCTGGTGATTTTTGAGATGCCCCGGATTAGGTCTTGTATGAATCCCAATCTTGACATATCCTGCGCCTGCAGATGTGAAAACTCTTCCGGCA
>JAUNIQ010000134.1 GCA_030535275.1 Bacillota bacterium
TTTATTCAAAAAAAGCAAAAAAATGTATTGAATAATCTTTGGATATTGTATACACTATTACAGTTATTAAAGATAGTTAATTTATTAACATTATTATATTTGAGGAGAAAACAATGAGTAGATTGGAATTCAAACAGAAATCACAGGCTCAGAGAGAGGTGGAGTCACTGTACGGTGATCTGCAGAGACGAGTAATCGCCAGCCCTCCAAGCCAGTGTCAGGTGGACATGACATGTTCATTCCTGAAGTTATGTCATGCTCAGTCATGCGGTAAATGTGTGCCATGCAGAGCCGGAATCTATCAGATGGTTCAGATTCTCGAAAACATTCTCGACGTGGATGTCAAGAGCGAAATGAATCAGCTGGAACTTCTTCAGAAAACAGCTGAAGTGGTAAGAGATTCATCTGACTGTGCCATCGGTTCGGAAACGGCTGAGATAGTACTGAAGAGCTTAAGCAGTTTTAGAGAAGACTACATTGCACATATCGAAAGAAACAGATGCTCGGATGATGTTCTGGACAAGAGAAATTCGGTTCCGTGCGTATCCAAGTGCCCTGCAGAAGTTGATATTCCCGGGTATGTTGCTCTCGTCAAGGCGGGAAGATATGATGATGCAGTTAAACTGATCAGAAAAGATAATCCGTTCCCTACAGTATGTGCGCTTATCTGTGAACATCCGTGTGAAGGACATTGCAGACGTAACATTCTTGATGCGCCTATCAATATCAGAGGACTAAAAATGTTTGCTGTTGACAACTGTTCAAGCACTGTTCCGATTCCTGAGAAGATGGATGATACAGGAAAGAAGATTGCCATCGTAGGCGGCGGCCCGAGTGGTCTTACTGCTGCATACTATCTGGCACTCATGGGACATAAGCCAAAAATCTTTGAAAAGAGAGCACAGCTGGGCGGCATGCTCAGATACGGAATTCCAAGTTACAGGCTTCCTAGAGAAAGACTTGACTGGGATATTAAATCTATTCTGTCAGCCGGTGTAGAGGTTGAACTTAACAGCGACATTTCGAGTGAAGAAAAGGTCAGCGAACTGATGAACGATTTTGGCGCCGTTTATGTTGCAATCGGAGCACATAACTATAAGATGATCGGCATTGACGGCGAGGAGAGCAGAGGAGTTCTTTCCGCTGTTGACATGCTCAGAGGAATCGGCGACAACAGCATGCCTGATTTTGCAGGAAAGAGAGTAGTTGTTGTCGGTGGTGGAAACGTTGCAATGGACGTGGCAAGAACAGCCATGAGACTTGGTGCAGAGCACGTTGACATCGCTTACAGAAGAAGAAAGATCGACATGACAGCTCTTCCTGAGGAAATTGACGGAGCAATAGCTGAAGGCTGCAGACTTCTTGAGCTGAGAACACCTGTAAGAATTGAATCGGACGACGAAGGAAATGTAACCGCACTTGTTATTAAGCCGCAGAAGGTTGGAGAATACGATTCATCAGGCAGACCTAGATCATTCCCGGCGCAGAAGGATGAACAGGTAATACCGTGCGATATCGTTGTTGGTGCAATCGGACAGGAAATCGATTCAGAAGTATTCGAGAAGGCGGGAGTATCCGTTCTCTGGAAGAAACTGAATACAGATGATACAAAGGCAGTAATCGGCATGGACGGAGTATTCGCAGGCGGCGATGCCGTAACAGGACCATCAACTGTAATAAACGCCATTGCACAGGGTAAGGTTGCAGCGGCTAACATAGATAACTACCTTGGTTTCAATCACATCTTTGAAATCAACATTGACATTCCTGAAGCAAGCATTGAGGATAAGACTCCATGCGGAAGATCCGAACTGACTTCAAGATATCCGGATGAAAGAAACAAAGACTTCGACGGATTCGAAAACGGACTGCTTCTGGAGGAGGCAATTCAGGAAGCGGGCAGATGCCTGAGATGTGACAGGAACAACATGGGAACATTCAGAGGAGGTAGACACACGAAATGGTAAACATAACTATTAACGGAAGAAAAATAAGTGTGCAGGAAGGCACCACAATTCTGAATGCCGCAGCAGCTGCCGGAATTGAAATTCCTCACCTGTGTTACTGGGAAGGCCTGAACGAAATCGGCGCATGCAGATTATGCGTCGTTGAACTGGCAGGAAAGGATAAGCTGGTTTCATCCTGCAATACAGAAGTAGAAGAGGGCATGGTAATCCTGACAAACAGCCCTAAGGTAAGACAGGCAAGAAAAATCAATGTTCTGCTGATGCTCTCAGAGCATGACTGCCGATGCGCAACATGCTCAAGAAGCGGCAACTGCACTCTTCAGAAGATTTCAGCGGACCTTGGAATCGTTAGGCCAAGATACGAATACATTGCCGATGATTATGACTGGGATGAATCATTCCCGCTTATCAGAAACGCCTCCAAGTGCATTTCATGCATGAGGTGCGTTCAGGTCTGTGACGAAATGCAGAGCGTTGGCGTATGGGAAAAGATAGGTTCATCATACAGAACAACAGTAGGCGTCAAAGACGGTCTGCCAATTGACAAGGCAAACTGCGCTCTCTGCGGACAGTGCATAACACATTGTCCGGTTGGAGCACTCAGAGCCAGAAACGATGTTGACAGAGTACTGGATGCACTTGCAGATCCTGAGAAGGTTACAGTAGTTCAGTTTGCACCGGCAGTCAGAGTTGCATGGGGCGAGCGGGTTGGCCTGAACAAGCTTGAACAGACAACAGGCAAGCTGGTAGCAGCACTTAAGCAGATTGGCTTTGACTATGTATTCGATACAGTATATACCGCTGACATGACAATCATGGAAGAGGGAAGTGAACTTATTGACAGACTTGGAAACAAGGACGGGTATAACTGGCCGATGTTTACATCATGCTGTCCGGGATGGCTCAGATTTGTGCAGGCTGAATATCCGGAATTCATACCGAATGTAATGGTACACTGAATTTGTAACGCTCCTGCCTAATAGAATACAATATCTAT
>JAUNIQ010000135.1 GCA_030535275.1 Bacillota bacterium
CGAAGGAACCGAAGTCGAACTTCGCTGTTCCGGGACTGTATTTCTACGACAATGATGTAATAGAAATAGCAAAGAATGTTAAGCCTTCAAAAAGAGGTGAAATAGAAATAACATCGGTCAACAATGCTTATCTGGAAAAGGGAAAGCTGAAGGTTACACTTATGGGCAGAGGCATGGCATGGCTGGACACCGGAAATCCGGACGGCATGTTAAAGGCGGCCGAGTTTGTTGAGGCGGTGCAGTCAAGACAGGGCTTCTACATTGCATGTCTTGAGGAAATCGCATGGAGACGCGGATTTATTGACGCAGAGCAGTTAAAGGAATTAGGCAAGGAATTAAAGATGACAGCGTACGGCAAATACCTGCTGTCGCTGGTAGACTAAGGAGGAAGCTGAAAATTGTCAGCTAAAGAAGATAAAGGAATATTCAAAAGTAACATACTGAGAACTGTTATCTTTTGCATTTTAATAATTATAGTAGTTGCTGTTTGTGCATTGACTTTCACGTTCAGAGATTCGGAAAGGTCAAATACGGTGCTTGAGGAGTACTACGCTCAGGAGGAAAACACTGTTGACTGCGTATTCTTCGGGTCAAGTGCCACATACAGATCGTGGATTGTGCCAAGAGCGTATGAAAATTACGGGCTTGCATCATACTCGCTTTCAACGGGCACCCAGCCTTTTGTCCTGACGGAATATCTCATGAAGGAATCACTGAAGACACAGGATGTTAAACTGTTCGTAATAGAGCTTCGTGCCATCTGCAAGAACCCGGAGGATATTGTAGATGTGGCTGTCAGAAGAGTTGTTGACAACATGAAGCTGTCAAAGAATAAGTTTGATGCGATAAACGCTGTTCTGGAGTACGCAGATGGCAAGGGTAATCTTGATGATACAGGTCTGTCCTACTATTTTCCATTGCTGAAATATCACAGTCTATGGAACCCGAGCAAGCAACCGAATTACATACAGGCTGATTATTACCAGGGATATGCAGTGGAGGATGGTGTTTCGTTCAGAGTCAATCCAGTTACACCACTAGAGTATAACAAAAAAACAAAGCCGATAGCTAGGAATGAGGAAGATGTTCTGAACAGCCTTCTTGATTACTGTGACAGCATTGACGCGCAGGTTCTCTTCCTTATTTCTCCATATCAGGCAAGCGAACAGGGCATGGGTAAGATAAACTATGCCAAGAATATAGTTGAAAAACGCGGGTACAAGGTAATGAACTGCCTTCCAGCTGAAGTAATGGATGAGATAGGGCTGAATGTCAATACATGCTTCTATAATCAGACTCATCTAAATTACCATGGGGCAACATTATATACCGACTTTATGGCGGATTATATTATGAAGAACTACGGGCTTGAAGACAGAAGGGGAGATAAAAAGTACAGTAAATGGGATAAGAGCTATGACAAGCTTATGAAGGATCTCGACGGTTGTTACCAAAATTGCTATCAGGAAATGATGGAGAAAGTTGAGGCAGGAGAAGAATAATGTCATTTACATCATTTGCATTTTTAATATTTGTGGCAATCACGGTAATATTATATTATCTGGTGCCGAAGAAGTACAGATGGGTTGTGCTTCTGGCAGCAAGTTATTTCTACTATCTTGAAGCAAGCGCCAAGTCTTTCGTTTTCATTCTTTGCACTACAATAATAACCTTCTTCGCGGCAAGGCTTATTGAAAAGGCGGAGATGACACACAAAGACTACCTGGCAGCGAACAAGGGGCAGCTAACGCTAGAGCAGAAGAAGGCTTCCAAGGAAACTGCAGGAAAGACGAAGAAGAAGTGGCTGATAATTTCACTGGTAATAGACTTCGGAATTCTCATCTGTCTGAAGTATTTCAGATACTATCTGGGAGCACTCGGAATAGGGATTTTCGCATCGAGCGGAGTGCTGATTCCGCTGGGAATTTCCTTCTATACATTCCAGTCTGCAGGCTACCTCTTTGACGTATACAGAGGAAAGACAAAGGCTGATGACAACATAGCTAAATTCGCACTGTTCACTTCATTCTTCCCGCAGATAATTCAGGGACCTATTCCAAGGTACGACCAGCTGGCGGGACAGCTCTATGAAGGACACGATTTCAGATACAAGAACCTGGCTCACGGTGCACAGCTCATGCTGTGGGGCTTCTTCAAGAAGCTGGTAATTGCAGACAGAATAGGAACTCTCGTAGGTGAAGTGTACATCAACTGGCAGGACTATTCCGGATGGCCTGTTATCGTGGCAATGTTCGGATATGCCATTCAGCTCTACATGGACTTCTCGGGAGGAGTTGACATAGCTAGAGGCGTGGCAAGATGCATGGGCATCGACATGGCAAGGAACTTCAGGCGTCCATACTTCGCAATAGACCTGACCGACTTCTGGAGAAGATGGCACATATCACTGTCCTTCTGGACCAGAGACTATATCTTCTTCGCAGTGGCAATGTCCAAGCCAATCGGTAAATTCGGAAGAAAGTGCCGTAAGGTTCTGGGGGATAGAGTCGGCAAGCTGATTCCTGTTTTCATCGGACAGATATGCGTATTTCTGATAATCGGCATGTGGCACGGTGCGGAGCTGAGGTACATAGCATACGGTATGTACAATGCTGCAATAATCATTTCCGGAATGCTCCTCGAACCGTACTTCGTCAAGTGGCTCGAAAAGCTGCACATCAACAGAGAAGGCAAGGGTTGGACGGTATTCCGCATGATAAGAACATTCTGCATAGTATCCTTCGGCAGAATATTCTCCAACGGCCAGTCATTCAAGGCATGCATCCACATGATGAAATCGATTTTCAGACCTTACAGAGGCGGATTCATGACAGCATTTTCTGCCTTTGCGCTTACTAAATGGGACTACGTTGTACTCTTCTTCGCCTGCGTAATAGTGTTCTGCGTGAGCGTCGTTCAGGAGAGAAGATACAATTACAAGAAGGCCCATGACGGCGG
>JAUNIQ010000136.1 GCA_030535275.1 Bacillota bacterium
TCTGATGCCGACTATGCGATGGCTCCTGGCATAGGTTCCGAATCAGGTGCCGGCGCACAGTACTCGTCACAGATAAAGGAACTGACTGAAGAAATGATTCAGAATAGAGGTTCCGCGCACATGACCTTCAGAAACGGAGATGATTCGCAGAAGATTCTTGCCCATGCAAATGTTCTTAAGGCAAAAGACAAGGAAGAACTTATAACCTACGTCTTCTCACCTTTATGGCCTGTATCTTCAACCATTGCAATTCTCAAGCATCAGCTTGTTCTCGTAACGATAATTTCACTGATTCTGGCATGCCTGATTTCATTCTACCTTTCAAGGAGAATCACAAGGCCTCTCAGGAAGATGGAGAAATCGGCCAAAAGGCTCGCTGCAGGTGAATACGGAATCGTCTTCCCGGACGGGCATTATACCGAGCTTTCAAATCTTTCGGATACCCTGACCGGAGCCTCCATTGAGCTGGAAAAATCCGACCTTATACAGAAGGACCTTATCGCCAATGTTTCTCATGACCTGAGAACACCGCTTACAATGATAAAATCCTACGCGGAAATGATTCGCGACATTTCCGGTGACAAACCTGAAAAGAGAGAGGAACATCTGCAGGTAATAATCGATGAAACCGACAGACTCAACAACCTAGTCGAAGACCTGCTGGCAGTTTCAAAAATACAGTCAGGCAAGATGAGCCTGAACAGATCTGTGTTTGACATCAGCGAATGTGCCGAATCCATCATCAGCACCTACAAGGGCGTTGAAGACAGGTACGATTCAAACGGCGATGGAATAATAGATGAAGATGACAAGCAGTTCCACATTGAATTCAACTGCAAAGGCAGCTACAGGGTTAATGCCGATAAGGACAAGATAACTCAGGTTATCTCAAACTTCATTTCAAATGCAATAAAATTCTGCGGTGATGACGGCAAGGTAATCGTCTCAGTTAAACAGCATGGCAAACATGTAAGACTCTCCGTTGAGGACCACGGTGTAGGAATTGCTCCTGAAGATCTTGACCATGTATGGGACCGCTACTACCGTGCAAGTTCAAACATGGTTCGCACGACCACGGGAACCGGCCTCGGTCTTTCAATATGCAAGGAGATTCTTACACTGCATAAGGCCGACTTCGGTGTGGACAGCAGGCTTGGAAAAGGCACCGCCTTCTGGTTCCAGCTTGCTGCAAAAAAATAAGAGTGCCTAAGCACTCTCATTATTAAACCAACTGCTTCGCTTCAGCGATATTTCGAAGTCCAACGACATTAATGCCCGGCTTGTTCTTGAGACGCTGGGCATTTTTTATTGGCAGAACTACACGTTCGAATCCAAGGCGCTCAGCCTCTTTAATAATCTTATCCGCATTCTGTATTGCACGCAGGTCTCCCGTCAGTCCAATTTCGCCAAGGACCAGTGTTCTGCTATCCAGCTTCCTTCCTGTATTTGAGGAATATACTGCCAGAGCCACGGCAAGATCCGTATATGTTCCCTCCGGTCTTATGCCGCCCACAACATTCACATATACATCCTGATTCTCAAGCTTGAGCCCCATTCTCTTTTCGAGTACGGCAATCAGCATCGCCAGCCTGGAGTTCTCTATTCCAATAGACGTTCTTCTTGCAAAACCAACACCGCAGTAACTGGTCAGTGCCTGTACTTCCAGAATGAGCGGCCTGGTCCCTTCGTACACAGCTGTCGCAACGGCGCCCTCGCTGTCAGTAGCCATTTCCTCCATCAGAACACCTGAAAGGTTCTCTATTTCTATAAGCCCCTCTTCAGCCATTTCAAAGGCACCGATTTCGCTGGTTGTCCCGAAACGGTTCTTCTGTGATCTGAGAATTCTAAGTTCATGGCTTCTGTCCCCCGTAAAGCTGAGAACGCAGTCCACCATGTGCTCCACAATTCTCGGGCCTGCCAGGTCTCCGCTCTTTGTTACATGAGCAACGATGAAGACAGGAATATTATCCGACTTGCCTATTCTCATCAGCTCATTTCCGCATATCCTCACCTGTGATACGCTCCCCGGAGCCGATTCCAGATCTATGCTGTACATTGTCTGAATAGAATCCACGATGAGAAATTCGGGCTCCAGTGTCTTGCAGACTGCTGATACGTTTTCGATGTTTGTTTCGGCCAGAATGAACAGATTGTCGCTGATTTTTCCACCGCACACTCTGTCGGCTCTCATCTTTATCTGCTCTTCAGATTCCTCTCCTGAAACGTACAGAACCCTGCCCTTCGTTTCAGCTATATGCTGTGCGGCCTGGAGGATAATGGTGGACTTGCCTATTCCCGGCTCTCCGCTTATAAGCGTAAGCGAACCCGGAACGAGACCTCCTCCGAGCACCCTGTTCAATTCTCCTATGCCTGTGTCTATCCTTGAAGTTTCCCCTGATTTAACAGCTGCCAGCTTTTCAGGTCTTCCTGCTCTGGCCTGTGCCACGCCATCCGCACCAGCCGATTTGCCGGAAGTTCTTCTTCTCTTATCATCCTCACTAATATCAATAAGCTTTTCCTCAAACATTGAGTTCCAGGCACCGCAGACCGGGCACTGTCCAACCCACTTGTTGCTTTCGCTTCCGCACTCATTGCAGACAAATACTGTTTTAGCCTTCTTAGCCATATCCCTACCTCATTTGCAAACTTCCGTTCGCACTTACAAACATTTGTTCTTTTCTATATCTTACCCTCTCAGGCCGCCCATGTCAAGGGTGTGCAAGCCACTTTCGCATATTCTGAAGACGGCGGGCAGACGCAAAGGCAGCGCTTACATCCGCAGGAGCCGTGCTGTTTCACAGCGAAGTGAGCAAAGCATATGGCTAAACGTCAGCATTGTCCGAGCGAAGAATGACCGAGTTATGCTGACGTTCCATCTGCTGTGAACGAGCTGATGAAACAGCCGGTGACGAGGACAGTAAGCGCTGCCTTTGCGTCTGCCCGCCGTCTT
>JAUNIQ010000022.1:0-5594 GCA_030535275.1 Bacillota bacterium
TCCAGAATCAGATTACCAAACAGCAGGCCAAGGCGCTTCTGTATTACCAGCAGCACGGGTTCACCAGCGCAGATGATTTTGAGGCATTTGCCGAATCGGTGGAAGCTGTCAAGCAGCGCAGAGATGCATTGTCCGCGCAGATCACCACTGCCGAAAAGCGGCTGAATGAGATTGCGGTGCTCCAGAAGCACATCACCAACTATCTCAAAACCAAAGATGTCTATGCCGGCTATCGGGCGTCCGGTTATTCCAAGGGGTACTACGAGGAACATGAGGATGCGATCAGGCTCTGCAAAGCGTCCAAGCGGGCATTTGACGAATTGATTCCATCTGACACTTCCGGCAAAACCGCCGGTTCCCACAAGAAGCAGCTTCCCTCACTGAAAGCCCTCCGGGCGGAGTACGCCGAGCTGCTGGCGATGAAAAAGGCGGCATACCCGGAATACTACAAGGCGAAAGATGAGTACCGGGAGCTACTGACTTATCAGGCAAATCTGGCCGGGCTGTTCGGCATTGAAAATGTCAGAAGTGTGCCTCAGCGCGAGCACCAGCAGGAAGAAAAATAAGCGCCGTCAGGTGCGCCGCCGAAGATGAAATCTTCGATCATTGGGGTTTGGGGATTTCCCCCAACAAGCCGAAACAGAAAGTTCCGCCTCCGGGCGGAATCTTTTTGTTTTGAGCCTTTCTGATCAGGAAGGCATTGCTTGCCAAAGAAGAGTACGTTCCAAAAAGTTTTCGGATGGATGTGTTTTATGACACACCTAAAGATTGAATTGTTCATACTTTCGTGCTATAATAAAATGTGAATTATACTAACCACTTGCCGAAAATAAGAGAGGGATAAGTTATGGCTGTAAGCTACAAAAAATTATGGAAACTCCTTATTGACAAAGACATGAAAAAGAAGGAACTGGAGCAACAGGCAAAAGTAAGTCACTATACTGTCAGCAAAATGTATCGCGGCGAAAATGTTACTATCGATATTTTGGAGCGGATTTGCAAAACGCTGGACTGCTCTCTTGATGACATAGTGGAGTTTGTTCCTGATGAGGAAAAGTAATGCTTCTTACAATTCACATGACTGAATGAAAAGATACATGTGAGAGTTTTTATATATGATGCAGGAATGGAAATGGTAGCTTAATTCTATTCAGAGAGGAGGAACACCCTAATGGCTAAATTGGAAGAAATAACTGTGGGCAGTTCCGTAAAGGGTATTATTGGTGATGAACCTGTAACGATAGTCGCTGTTCAATGGTATGGTAGCAACGTATTGGAAATTACATATAAAAACAGTCAGGGCATTCCTGGAAATCAAATGCTGCTTCGGGACGAAGAAATAAACCTGACGGTTATGGATAGTAGCCTCCCCTGGAGTTTTGATGCTGACGGCGAAAAGATGAAGCTGGCTTCTGAAGCCTATCGGATTAGTTTGGCACATCTATTTGACCCGTATCTGGCAGTACATACATCTTCCGTCGAACCATTGCCGCATCAGATTTCTGCTGTTTATCAGGAGATGCTCCCTAAATTGCCTCTTCGTTATGTGCTTGCGGATGACCCTGGTGCCGGCAAAACAATCATGACTGGATTGTTCATAAAAGAGCTGATTGCCCGTGGGGATTTGAAACGATGCCTGATCGTATCGCCGGGAAGTCTTGTTGAACAGTGGCAGGATGAATTGTTTAGTAAGTTTCATCTTACTTTTCAGATTCTGACCAATGACCGCATGGAGTCTGCTGTCACTGGAAATGTTTTCAATGAAGTGGATTTCTGTATTTGCCGCTTGGACAAACTGGCGCGGAATGAGCAGTTGCAGGAAAAGCTGAAAGTGTCTGAGTGGGATCTGATCGTCTGCGATGAAGCCCATAAAATGTCCGCAACGGTTTGGGGCGGAGAAATTAAATACACGAAACGGTTTCAGCTGGGCAAGCTGCTTTCAAACATAACCAAGAACTTCCTTCTGCTGACCGCAACTCCACATAACGGAAAAGATGAGGACTTTCATCTGTTCCTGTCGTTGGTCGATCCTGATCGTTTCGAGGGTATTCACAGCACTTCTCAGCAGGCAATCGATGTTAGTGATGTGATGCGCAGACTGACGAAAGAGGAACTTTTGAAATTCGATGGAACACCGCTGTTCCCTGAACGTAGAGCATACACAGTAAATTATTCTCTTTCTCCGCAGGAAGCCCAGCTGTATCAGGCAGTCACAGATTATGTGCAGGAAGAGTTCAACCGTGCGGACAATCTGAATAATGAGCGAAAGAACACAGTAGGTTTCGCACTTACGATTCTGCAACGTCGTCTTGCTTCCTCACCGGAGGCTATCTATCAGTCTCTTCGTCGCAGACGAGAACGTCTTGAGCATCGATTAGCTGAAGAAAAGCTGGGAAAACGTGCCGCAGATTATACTGCGGATATGGCGGATTTGGATGATGACGATCTCCCGCCGGACGAGCAGGAAGCCATTGAAGAAAAGGTGGTGGATCACGCTTCAGCTGCAGCAACCATTGCGGAACTTGAAGCTGAAATCAAGACATTAAAGCGCCTTGAAAAAATGGCAAACGATGTTCGTGTCAGTGGTGTTGACCGCAAATGGGATGAGCTGTCCAAACTCCTTCAGGACAATGAATCCATGTTCGGCGAAGATGGTCAGCGGGAGAAACTAATCATCTTCACAGAGCACAAGGACACATTGAATTATCTTGCTGGAAAAATCAGGTCTCTGCTTGGGGACGATCAGGCTGTTGTGACCATTCACGGCGGAATGCTCCGTGATGAACGGCGAAAGACGGAACAGCTTTTCAAGCAGGATGTGGGCGTTCGCATTTTGATTGCCACGGATGCTGCCGGTGAAGGCATCAACCTTCAGCGGGCGCATTTGATGATAAACTATGACTTGCCATGGAACCCCAATCGGCTGGAGCAGCGTTTTGGTCGTATTCATCGTATTGGACAGACAGAGGTTTGCCATCTGTGGAACCTGGTTGCAAATGAAACCCGTGAGGGCTATGTGTTCCAGCGGCTGTTTCAGAAGCTGGAAGAAGAACGGGAAGCACTTGGCGGCAAAGTTTTCGATATCCTTGGCAAAGTTTCCTTTGACAATAAATCTCTGCGTGACCTGTTGATTGAGGCAGTGCGATATGGAAACGATCCGGAGGTTCGTGCAAGACTGAACCAGGTAGTAGACCGGTCTCTTGATCCGCAGGTATTTCGGGACATTATTGCAGAGAACGCATTGACCGATGATGTGATGGACGTTCATATGGTCAATGCCATTCGGGAAGATATGGAGCGTGTGGAAGCGCACAAGCTGCAACCGCACTTTATTGAATCATTCTTCCTGGAAGCTTTCCAGCAGTTAGGCGGAAGAATCCGCCGCAGAGAAACTGGACGATATGAAATTACCTCTGTTCCCTATGCAGTGCGTAGCAGAGATATGGCGATTGGTTATGGTGAGCCGGTGCTGAATCGTTATGAACGCGTCTGCTTTGATAAGAGCTACGCTACCATTCCCGGAAAGCCCCAGGCAGAGCTGATTTGTCCTGGACATCCTCTGCTGGACGCAGTCATTGATCTGATTCGGGAAAAGAATGTAGATACGATGAAGCGGGGAGCTGTCCTGATCGACGACAGCGATTATAGCGAGGAAGCAAGACTCCTGTTTTACATTGAGGATGCGATTCAGGATGGGATCACACTCAAGGACGGTAAACGAAGGGTAATTTCCAAAAACATTCATTTTGTTGAGATGAATGCAGACGGTACCGCCTCCATGGCTGGCTATGCTCCGTATTTGGATTATCGTGGAGCAACGGAAACAGAAGCTCCACTGATTCGTGAATGGATGCAAACACAGGACTGGCTTTGCCATGACGTTGAGAACATTGCTAAGACTTATGCTGTGGAACATCTGGTTCCAGCACACTTTGCGGAAGTGAAACAGCGTAAAGAAGCCATGCTGAACAAGACGGCAAAAGCAGTTAAGGACCGCCTGACCGCTGAAATCCAGTATTGGGACTATCGCGCTGCTGATCTGGCACAGAAAGAGGCAGCCGGCAAAACAAATGCCAAGCTGAACTCCAAGCTGGCAGCCCGTCGGGCAGAAGAACTGGAAAACAGAATGCAGGAGCGTCTGGCCGAAATTGAGAGAGAACGGCGCATTTCTCCCATGCCCCCGGTGATTACTGGCGGAGCGTTGGT
Organism: Bacillota bacterium; assembly: GCA_030535275.1. Taxonomy (GTDB): domain Bacteria; phylum Bacillota; class Clostridia; order Peptostreptococcales; family Anaerovoracaceae; genus Lentihominibacter. Next base: position 4,207 of record JAUNIQ010000022.1, read on the forward strand.
GATTCCCAAAGGACTGCTGCACAAGCTGATGCCGGATCAAACTCCGGATCTGTTCAGCCAGGGAGATAAAAAGGCAATCGAGATGGCTGCGATGAAAGCAGTTATGGAAATCGAAAAGGAACTGGGCTACACACCTAAGGATGTGAGCGCAACCAAGTGCGGATACGATGTGGAGTCCTTTGTGCCGGAAACGCTGCGCGGGCCGGACGGCAATGTGCTTCGATTTGTTGAAGTTAAAGGCCGGGCAAAGGGTGCAACAACTGTCACAGTCAGCCGCAATGAAATGCTCTGTAGGCTGAACAATCCAGAGCAGTTCATCCTTGCCATTGTTGAAGTGGATGGAGATACCACGCACACGGTATATCTGAAACGCCCTGCTTTTGATGTACCCGGGCTGGCAACGAACAGCACGAACTATGATATTCAGGATTTGATAGCGTCCTCCGAGATCGTCTATCAGAAGTGAGGAAACCAATATGAGTACAAAAAAGCTGATTGAGGTGGCATTGCCTCTGGAAAAAATCAATGCGGAGTCTGCACGGGAAAAATCAATACGTTTTGGGCATCCGTCCACTCTGCATCTGTGGTGGGCGCGTCGTCCGTTGGCGGCGGCACGGGCGGTTATCTGGTCGAGCCTTGTGGATGACCCTTCCTCTCATCCGGAAAAATTTCCGACTGAGGAGGACCAGAACAGAGAACGTCAGCGCCTCTTCAAGATTCTTGAAGACCTCGTTGTCTGGGATAATTCCAACGACGAGAGGGTACTTGAGGCAGCCAAGGCGGAAATCATGAAATCTACAAATGGAAATCCGCCTGCCCTTCTTGACCCATTTGCAGGTGGTGGTACTATTCCGTTGGAAGCACAGCGGCTGGGGTTGGAAGCTCATGCCCATGACCTGAATCCAGTAGCTGTGACCATCAACAAAGCGATGATCGAAATTCCTCCCCGCTTTGCGGGAAAACCCCCGGTCAACCCGGAAGCGCGGGTTTCAGCTATGCAAAACACATGGAGTCAGGCACAGGGGCTTGCGGAGGATGTGCGCTATTATGGTGAGTGGATGAAGCAGGAGGCCTTCAAGCGCATTGGTCACCTGTATCCCAAGGTAAAAGTCCCCAGGGAACAGGGTGGCGGCGAGGCTACTGTTATTGCCTGGATTTGGGCGAGAACTGTAAAATGTCCGAATCCGACTTGTGGATGTGAGATGCCATTAACGGGTTCTTTCGCGCTATCAAAAAAGAAAGGAAATGAAGCTTGGATAGAACCTGTTATTGAGGGAAAAAAGATCAAATATACTGTTCATCAAGGGAAATACCCTAAAGGAATTGATAACGGTACCAAACAAGGAAAAAAAGCGAAATTTTGTTGCCCAGTTTGTAAAAATGGTCTG
>JAUNIQ010000022.1:5604-18500 GCA_030535275.1 Bacillota bacterium
TTTCTGGAGAATACGCAGATGAGGAAGCGGAAGCAAAAAGAATGGGCTCCGTTCTCATGGCAGTTGTCGCAGAAAGAGCACATAAAAGGATATATTTGCCGATTGACGAGTTAGAAAATTCGATTCTGAATGATGAAATTGAGCAGTATTATGAATCTCATGAGATCGAGAAATATGTTCCACATGAGCAATGTAGGGGGACTTTTGCAAGTAATGCGCAAGGTCGATATTATGGATTTCACGAGTATAAGGACTACTTTACTCATCGGCAATTGATAGCCTTATCTACTTTTTGTTCACTAATCGGGGAAGCAAAGGTTAAAGCAGAGAATGACGCTTTATCAGCAGGAATGAAAAACGACCATTTGCCGCTATGTAATAATGGAGATGGCGCAAAAGCTTATGCTGAAGCTATAGGTGTCTATTTATCCTTTGGGATTAGCCGTATGGCTAATTCTAACAATAGCCTGTGTCGATGGACTATTGATAAAACCCAGGTAATACCATTGTTTGCTAGGCAGGGCATATCAATGGTATGGGATTACGCAGAAAATAATGTATTTAATAACGCGGCAGGTGATCTTTCTGTTGCCCTAAATAATGTTGCACGCGTTATTGAAAAATTACCGACGCGGTTTGGCCAAGGTTATGCCGAGCAATGTGATGCACAAAGTAATTGCGGCTTACAAAATATAGTGATATCTACAGATCCGCCTTATTACGACAACATTGGCTATGCAGATCTATCTGACTTTTTCTATGTCTGGATGCGGCAATCTCTGAAGGATACCTACCCAGAGTTGTTCAGTACAATGCTGGTACCGAAGGCGGAGGAATTGATTGCCACACCTTATCGTCATGATGGAAGCGCAGAAAAGGCAAAGAACTTCTTTGAAGATGGTATGCTTTCCGCCTGTAAACAGATGTACCAGTATGCTCGGGAGGATATTCCGGTTACCATTTACTATGCTTACAAACAGAGTGATTCCGATGATTCCGGCACGGCGTCCTCTGGATGGGAAACCATGTTGGGAGCCATTGTGAATGCTGGTTTTGCGATTACGGGTACATGGCCCATGCGAACAGAAATGGCAAATCGTTCTATTGCTTCTGGTGCCAATGCCCTTGCCTCCTCCATCGTCCTGGTCTGCCGAAAGCGTCCTGAGGATGCTCCACAGACGACTCGCCGCAACTTGGTGAACCAGTTGCGCCGTGAACTGCGTCCTGCGTTGAAGCAGCTTCAGGAGAGCAATATCGCGCCGGTTGACCTGGCTCAGTCCGCCATTGGCCCGGGCATGGGCGTGTTCAGCCGCTATCGCCGGGTGCTGGAGGCAGACGGCTCTGTGATGACCGTCCGCAGCGCCCTGCAGGTGATCAACGAAGAAGTTGACCTGTACTTCAATGAACAGGTGGGCAGCATGGATGCCGCCAGCCGGTTCTGCGTAGATCTGTACACCCAGTGCGCGTATAATGATATCAAGTATGGTGAAGCGGAAATCCTTGCCAACGCGAAGAGTACGTCCATCGCGATGATGGCAGCCCACGGCATTCTCTATGCCAAGGGAGGAATTGTCCATCTGGTTGAGAGAGCGGAACTGCCTGAAAAAGTGGATACCGATGAGAGAAACATCTGGATGTTGACGCAGCAGCTGACCCGCGCGATGGCCACAGGCGGCATCGAAGCCTGCGCAAAGATTGTCTACGATATCTTTGGCTCCGGTGCGGAATCTGCAAAAGACCTTGCTTACCGGCTCTACACCATCGCTGAGCGAAAAGGTTGGGCAGAAGAAGGCTATGCCTATAATGCGCTGGTTGTTGCCTGGCCTGATATTCAGTCCAGAGCAGCAGCGATGAAGGCAGAAACACCGGAACAGATGACTCTGTTCGATATGGGAATGATAGATTCGTGATAGAACAACGATAAAGGGGGTGAATCTTCAAATGAAAAAGTTAATAGAGGCGGCACTCCCTTTAACAGAGATTAACGCAAAAACCATCCGTGAAAAGAAGCTGACTCCCGGACATCCTGCCAATCTGCATCTTTGGTGGGGACGAAGTCCGATTTCCTCTGTCAAGTCGGCTTTGGCGGCGTCTATCGTAGATGCACCGGAAAGTGATGAAGAATTGCAGGAACGGCTGGATAGAGTGCAGAGCGGCACCTATACCGAGTTTGGGAAGAAGCCGACAATTCTCGACCCATTCTGTGGCTTCGGAGGCGTACTGCTGGCAGCACAAGCCCTGGGGCTTCCGGTCATCGCGGGCGATCTAAATCCGGTAGCTGTGATGCTGACCAAGGCGGCAACTGAAATACCGGCAAAGTTCTCCGGATGTCCTCCGGTGAACAGAGTGTCGATTCAGAAAACCTATTCCAGGACGGAAGGTCTTGCGGAAGATGTAGCCTATTATGGAAACTGGCTGCGGGAAAAGGCATATGAGAAATTAAAAAGCCTCTACCCAACAGAGCAGAAAGGCAATCCTTCCGCCTGGATTTGGGTGAGAACGGTGAAATGCCCGAACCCGGCCTGCGGATGCCAAATGCCTCTAGCTTCTTCCTACATACTTCGTTCCAGAGGGAATGAAGATATATGGGCAGAACCTGTACTACAGGATGGAGCAATACAGTTTGAATTGAAAACAGGAAGCTGTCCGAAAGAGCATAAAAGCAACAAAATTGGCAGTCAAGGAGCGGTGTTCCGCTGCCCGGTTTGCGGCAGCCTGACAACCGATGCCTATGTAAAGCAGATGGGACAAGCACATCAGATTGGTGCTCAGATGATGGCGATTGTTCTGGAAACAGAAGGTGGGAGCCGTTATATTGCGCCAAACGTATTACAGCAGGCCGCAGCCAATGTCCCTGTTCCTGAGGATATTCCACCCGGCGAGATTCCGGATAATCCGCACTGGTTTACGCCGCCGGGCTTTGGCTTCAAGAACTACACTGACCTGTTTTCTCCGAGGCAGCTCACGATGCTGACCACGCTCTGCGATCTGCTCTGCGAGGTACAGAACAAAGCGGCTTCTGATGCTCTGGCGGCAGGAATGGCCTCAGATGGTGGGTCATTATCCCAGGGAGGCCAGGGGGCGCTGGCCTATGGGCAGGCAATCAGCGTGTATCTGGCGTTCGTGATCGATAAGATTGCGGACGCAAACTCCACGATCTGCTCCTGGAGAACAACTGGAGGCGCTCTGCGTAATACCTTTGGCCGACAGGCAATCCCAATGGTCTGGACTTATGCAGAAGGAAATCCGTTTTCAAATATCACAGGAAATTCCACTGCTGCTTTGAAGAGCGTTGTAACTGCGATAAAAAACATTTCCTGCACCAGTCCAGCTGAAGTTCAGCAGTGGGATGCCCGAACTGTGGCATTTCCACAGAACAGTATGGTTTGCACGGAGATTCCTTATTACAAGGCCATTGGCTATGCTCCATTGTCAGACTTCTTCTATATCTGGATGCGCAAGAGCCTGAAGCCAGTCTACCCGGAGCTCTTCAGCCCCATGGTAACGAATAAAGACGAGCTATCCACCTGTGGACAGTACGAAGGAAAAGATGCCGCAGACTGCGAACGGACTTACGAAGCGCAGCTCCGCGATATTCTATACCGTCTGGCTCAATGTGCGGACAGTTCGTATCCGCAGCTCTTCTTCTTTGAGTATCACAAAGGCGACGAAGAAGCGCTTGCAACTATGTCTGACAGTATCCCTCCTACTCCGTGGGAGACTATGCTGAACAGCATAACGCAAGCGGGGTATGCTGTGACAGCCGTATGGCCTTTACGGTCAGCGCCTGTATCGGAAAAGGCAGATGGCACAAGAGTCCTAATCGTGGCAAGGGTGGGAGTCCGGGATGGACAAATTACCCGGCGAGGATTTGTTGCCAATCTAAAGCGGGATTTACCTGCTATCTTGGATCGGCTTTTCTGCTCTGGTGTGGATGATTCTGATCAAAGAATTGTCGGCATGGGTGGAGGACTTTCAATATTCACAAAGTATCAGAAAGTGTTGAATGCGGACGGCTCTCAAATGAGTATGCACGATGCACTTCAAATCATCTACCAGGAAGTAGTTGAGTACATAGCAAAGCGAGAAGCAGACGGCGATTCTGAAAGCGCCCTGCTGGAGGAGGAATAAATCATGCAGGAAAATTATGAGCTGATTCAAAAAGGCTTTCGCATTTTGCTCCCTGATATGGCAGGGTATATCGGCAGGGAGATGTCGCGCGTCTACAAGGACGGATGGTGGCAGGAGGTATTGACTGCATTAAGCGATCAATATGATCTGCCTTCTTCTGGCGAATATGCGGATCTGGTAGATTCTCTGGATGTTGCTAACTGCCTGCGACTGATAGAACGTCGTTGGAATGAAGTGTTCAAGTCCAAACTATCGATTGATTATCGCACCTGGGCCAAAGAATTGATGGGCGTCCGGAATAAAGTATCTCACATCGGCTTGCAGGATATTGCCCAGAACGATGCGGAGAGAGCGCTTGATACAATGGCAAGGCTTTGCGATGCATTTGACAGTGACGGTGCAGAGGAAATTCGCTCGCTATATAGAACGCTCCGTTATGGCTCAGCTGATGCCTCTACGGCCTCTGTCACTACAAAAGAAGCTCAGACTTCCGGAAAGCAGAAAACTGTTGCCGCAGTACTGAATCGTAATGTTGGAGAGAATCTCCCAAGCTGGCGTGATGTGATGCAGCCGCATCCTGATGTAGCGGAAGGTCGTTATCGCTCAGCAGAATTTGCTGCTGACCTTGCACAGGTGGCCAGGGGTGAAGGTGCATACGAATATCGCGATCCAGTAGAATTCTTTGCAAGAACATATATCACAGAAGGTATGGCAGGTCTTCTGGTGGAGTCTTTGCAGCGCCTTTCTGGAAAAGGCGGAGAGCCGGTCATCCAGCTAAAAACAGCGTTTGGTGGTGGTAAGACCCATAGTATGCTGGCGCTTTACCATATCGCACATAGCAAGATTTCTCTGGAAGCTGTTCCGTCGTTGAAGCCTTTGCTTGAAAGAGCGGGGCTCGAAGAACTTCCTCATGCAAATGTTGCAGTTTTGGTCGGCACAGCTCTTGACCCATCCAGAAGAAAGAAACCGGCAAACTTCCCTGGATATAGTGTAAACACAATTTGGGGTGAAATGGCATACCAGCTGGTCACTTCTGCTGGGAAGCCGGAATTGTATGCTCAATATATCCGGGACGCTGATCTGAAGGGCGTTGCGCCTGGTTCTGAGAACCTGAAGAATCTTTTCAATGCTTGTGGTCCTTGTCTTATTCTTATGGATGAGCTTGTGGCATATGCTAAGACTCTCTATGGTGTGGAAGGCCTTCCTGCCGGAACGTTTGATAATTTTATTACTTTCATCCAGCAGATTACAGAAGCTGCCCGTGCCAGCGAAAATAGCATCGTTGTTGCATCTATTCCGGAGTCCAGTATCGAGATTGGCGGTGATGCAGGCCAAAAGGCGTTGGAAGCTATCGAGCATACATTTGGGCGTATGGAGTCTATTTGGAAACCCGTTGCGGCCAACGAGGGCTTTGAAGTTGTCCGCCGCAGACTTTTCTTGGACTGCAAAGATCCCGCTGCCAGGGATGCTGTTTGTGATGCCTTTAGCCAGATGTATCAGGAAAACTCTGCCGATTTTCCGATGGAATCAAGAGAAGTCGAATACCGTGACCGCATGGTTTCTTGCTATCCGATTCATCCGGAAGTATTTGATCGTCTCTACGGAGATTGGGCAACATTAGAGCGATTCCAACGTACCAGAGGCGTCCTTCGCCTGATGGCAGCTGTTATCCACGAGCTCTGGATGGCAAATGATGAAGGTGCAATGATAATGCCTGGCTCGATTACTCTGGATATGCCACAAGTTCGTGACGAACTTGTCCGTCATCTGCCGGATACTTGGAATAGCATTATTGACCGGGAAGTGGACGGAAAAGATTCTATCCCCTATCAGAAGGATAAGGGTAATATTCGTTATGGTCGAATCCTTGCTTGCAGACGTGTGTCCAGAACCGTCATGCTGGGAAGTGCTCCGAGCACGTCGGCATTGAGGGATCAGGGAATACGCGGTCTGGAAACGCCCCGAATTCTTTTAGGTGTTGTTCAGCCCGGTGAGAATATTGCAGATTTTAAGGATGCACTGAATACGCTTCATGGTTCTTTGTCCTATCTGTATAACAACACCAATGGGAACCGATTCTGGTATGACACGAAACCTACTCTGAGAAAGACAGCAGAAGATCGTGCCTCCCAGGTTTCTTCCGCGGATGTCGAGATGGAAATCGAAACCCGCTTGAAAAAATGCCGCAAGGAAAGTCCATTTGCTGGAGTCCATCCTTTCCCGGCATCCTCAAGCGATGTGCCGGATGATCAAGCTGTACGGTTAGTGCTTTTGAGAACAAAAGATACATATCGTAGAAATTATGATGCGTCACCGGCATTAAAAGCTGTGGAGGATATTCTGAACAACCGCGGCACTTCGCCTCGTATCTATCGGAATATGCTGGCATTTGTAGCTCCGGATGAAAGCAAATTGGGGGCTCTCCAACAAGAGGTCAAGCGTTACCTTGCATGGACATCTATCATGTCTGATAAGGATGATTTGAATCTGGATGGTCAGCAGATTCGTGAGACTCAGAATAATCTCAACAGGAGCAATGATACAGTAGAACTTCGACTGAAGGAAGCCTATTGCTGGCTATTAATTCCGTTTATTGATCAGTATGAAGATATGAAGACCATCCAATGGGAAATCAGTGATTTAGGCGGCGGTCAGGATACAATAGTGGCCAAAGCTGCTCGAAAAATGCTTCAGAGCGACCAGGTTATCACAAAGTGGGCTCCCGCTTTATTACAAATGACATTGGATGAACTTCTCTGGAAGGATTCTGACAGTATCCAGATCAAAAAACTCTGGGAGTATTTGACTACCTATTGTTATCTTCCCAGACTGTCCAGCTATGCTGTCTTGGAAGAAACTATCTGCCAGGGTGTTGCTTCTGACGAGTATTTCGGAATTGCAGCCGCATATAACAGTGACCGCTATGTTGATTTAAAATGGAATCAGAGCATTTTTAGCTTCAATTCCACCGATTTGCTGGTAAAACCGTTCGCGGCAAAGGCCCAGATCGAAAAGGAAAAAGCAACATCTTCACAAACCGGAGAATCAAGTGGAAGTTCTACTGGTTTGGGAAGTACCGGAAGTACGAGCCAAAGCATTTCAGGTTCTGAGACTAGCGGCAGTGGAAATGCAGCTACTGGAACAGGAGAATCGCCTACTCCCTCCAACAAACACTTCTTTATGTCTGCGGCGGTTGATCCTGTACGGGTCAACAAGATAGTCTCCACTTATGTGGACGAGATTATCCGTCATTTGATGCAGGTGGAAGGTGCAACAGTTGAATTGAAGCTGGATGTAGATGTTATTGCGCCAGATGGGATTCCAACTTCAACGGTCAGAACGGTTTCTGAGAACTGCAAGACGTTAAAGATAACAGATTTTGGATTTGATGAGTAATTAACAGCGGCGAAAACATTGTTGCAATGCGGAAATCCATTGGGGGGCGATGTGCAATTCCAATGGAAAGTGTAATGCTCCTACGCAAATTGTGAAAATACTTTGCACTTGAACAAAGCCAATGCGCCTTGTAACAATTGGCTCTCAAGGCGTTTGGCTTTGTTTAGTAAGTATTACATATGACTATGCAGGTTGTTATCAGGAATTGATCAAGATTATGTAGAGGAGGTTGAACATATGTCTGTGAACAGCTATTTGACCGATTTGGCGAGTGCCCTTGTACTCAGTTCAACAGAGAAAGACCATATCTCAACATCTGTTGAGACCATTAAGACCAGACTTAGCTTATATTTTTCAACTGAGGTTGAGGAGAAAAAAGTATTTGGTTCGTATGTTCGCGGAACTATCTTGCCAAGAAAAGCAGACGACAAATCAGATGTTGACATTATGGTGGTATTCAAGAACCCCGATGGCTATAAACCACAGACATTTCTTAATAGACTACTGAAATTTGCAGAGAAATATTACAGCAGCTCTGAAATATACCAGTCTAGTCCGACCATTGTATTGGAGCTTAATCACATAAAGTTTGAACTGACGCCTGCTTATGTCCAGTATGGAATGTATTACATTCCGAATGGACAGAGTAATTGGATGTATACTGACCCTGATGGTTTTTATAGCACATTGACCCAATGCAACAGTAATAATTCATATAAAATCAAGCCGGTTGTTCGACTCCTTAAGCATTGGAACATTGCAAAGAATAATCGTAATATGTCTTCTTTTTTGATAGAGAAGAAAATTGCAGAAGAAATGACTTATGCATGTATATCATGTACATCGTACACTGATTATCTGAAAAAGGCATTCAATCTCATAAAATATGATACTAATACTGACAGAGTAAATCTTGCTATCAGCCGTATTGATTCGGCTTTAGCTTATGAAGGAGACGATATGCCTTATTCGGCACTTGCTGAAATCAAAAAAGTATTTCCGGAGGTATAATTTTTTGAGTAAGCGTGACGACATAAATGTACTATATGTGCCTTCGCAAAAACTTGAAGTTTTTTGCAAAATCATCTTCTGGATAAATTGCATATTGACAGTTGTTAACATGTGCTTGTCTGGGCTGTTGCTTAAGATATCGACAGTATTGCAGATAGCATTGGCAATAACTTTTTTTGCTGTATCCTTAATTGATGATGGTCTGTATTGGTACAACGCTGAAAGTGAGCGCAGAAAAAACAGCCTTCAAACAGCATTTGGAATTAGATTTTCTGAACTAGAAACGGACGGATACTATAATAATGAGATTTCTCCATCTATTTTGAAGTATGCAGTTAATACTTTCGAAAGCAATTATTTTTCAAAGTTTATTGCTTCTAAAATGCTGTTAAGGAGCGCAATAAAGTCTTTAATTGCCGTTATTGTCCTCATCTCAGTTGGTTGGGTAATTGAGGATGGGAGCATTCTTCTTGTTATGTCGCAGGCAATTTTTTCTGCATATATTGTAGAGGATACAGTCCTTCTGGCAATTTATGCTGCCAGACTAAATAAACTCTATGATAACGCATATTCTATGCTTATTACGTCAGGAATTCAGAAGTACCAGCAGATGCCAATTTTGCTTCTGTATTGTGTTGAATATGAGAGCATAAAAGCACATTATAAGGTGAGACTGGACAGCAAATTATTCAACAAATATAACCGTGAACTTTCTGAAAAATGGAAAAATATTGTATCTAAAATCCAGGTTGAAATTCCTGAAGAAACTGATTGATTAAGCAGTGAAGTACTCTCTCGTATGGTGATTGTATGAACAGGCAAGAAGTATTCGACTGGTGCAGGCAGCGTTACGGGACGGAACCGGATTATCCGTGGAACGACTGGAATGCTGTTCTGCGCCACACAGATAACAACAAGTGGTATGGCGTCATTATTGAAGTGGACAGGTCAAAGCTGGGTATGGACGGAACCGGTGTCGTTGATGTTCTGAATGTGAAATGTGACCCGACCATCATTGGTATGCTCCGGATGCAGCCGGGATTCTATCCTGCATACCATATGAACAAGGAAAAATGGGTTTCGATACTGCTGTGCGGGCCGGCAGCTGATGATGAGATCAAAGAACTGATTGAATTCAGCTACCAGCTGACGAGTTCCCGGAAAAATGAGCCGAAGCGTACCCCAAAGCAGTAGGCATCTTCGAAGCGGGTCGCGAAAAAAATTGCGCTCTTATGAGGCGAATATCATCGGCTCAGTAAAAGCACAACGGTAGGATTATTGCCTTTCAAGACATTTGGCCTTGTTTAGTAAGCATTTCATATGGTTATGCAGGCTGTTATCGGTATTGATAAAGGATTATGTCGAGGTGGTTGAACATATCCTTTTCCAGTTGCGGGACTTCAGCGTAAGGGATAATCTGGGGATAGCATTTACGGTTGAGAGCAGGTGGCTTACTGGATTTGCAAAGGCAATGAGAAATTGAAGGGAGGCCAGTCAGATGAGGCAATACACATGGGGGGAATATTACGAGAAATTCTATGATTGGGCAGAAAGCACACAAGTGCGAAATCTGTCTGGTCTGACCTCTTTAGGCCCAGCAGATGAGGTTGGCGAAATAATCATCGAGCTGCAGGTCAATGTTCCTGCCGCCAACCGTCTGCTTCGTAAAGCTGTGGAAGCAAAGCTTGCTTTTTCAGGGTCCGACTTGGTTGAATTCGCCTGTATCAATGATAAAGAACTGGCGACCGCCGCTGTTCGTAATTCCGCGGAACGGTTGACTGCCGAGGATATGGAATATTTATATGGTGTGATTGACGATGAAGTCATCATCGAAATATGCAAGCAAAGAGGTATTCTGCTGCCGGAAGACCTGCGTGAAGAGGAAGAATACGAGGAGGAAGAGGTCGAGGTAGAACCGCTTGAAGAGGTGGCTGACTTCACCGAAGAGTTTGTCTCTGAACCGTCTGCGCCGAAGTTGGGTTTCTTCGGTACTCTCGCCGCTATTTTTGCGGGTGCAAGTGCAGAAGTGTCCACTAACCAAGGCAGAAGACATAATGGACGGTGCAACGGCGACTGTGCCAACTGTCCTCCTCACTACGGCTACCGATATGGCAGATGGTATTATGGTCATGACCATGTACATGGCTGTGAATTTGGGGGCAATAAAGGTAGTGGCAGCATCGATTAACAGGGAGCCACTATGTTCACAAAGAAGGCGCAATTGGAAAGCTATATTGATGAAGGCATAGAGAGAATATAAGCATCTTAGACGGCAGGTGATGTGAATGTTTGGATTCGGACGCAAAAAGGTGGATAAAGCTAAATGGGCAGAAATTATCTACCGCAAGAAAATATCTAATCCAGAGGCTCAGTCTGTGGAACAGCTTACCAGATTTGCGACTATAATGCTGGAGCAGCATTACCGCATCATCAGTGAAAGTGTTCAGATAGTACATAACACGAAATATGAGGACACAAAGCAGAGTCGACTCAACCTGTGCCGAAGCCATTACCAGGATATGCTGGAACTGGAGCCGTTCTGCAATGGCGAGCAGAAAGTCATGATTGAGAAGGTCAGGAAAATGCTGTCGGCATGGAACGGAATGTTGTAAAAGCATTTGCGGAAATCAGCAATCCGGGAACCGGTGTGTTCACAGAGAAAATGCGAGATATGATTCTGATCTACAATCACACCACCGAAATCTGTTTTGATGACAAGCAGATTTACCTGATAGCAGAATAAAAATCACTGCCGGGAGGTTGAGCAGATGGCAACAAAAATAGCAGTTATTTCGGATACGCACGGCCTGCTTCGCCCGGAAGTGCTGGACAGAATCGCCGGCTGTGATGTAATCATTCACGGTGGCGACATCAACAAACCGGAAATCATTGACCGTCTGAAGGAAATCGCGCCGGTCTACGTCGTTCGCGGCAATAACGATAAAGAATGGGCAGAGAACATACCGGAAAGCCTGACCTTTCAGATTGAGCAATGCAGATTCTTTGTGGTTCATAACAGGAAATCTGTGCCCAAAGACCTGCACGACACGGATGTGGTAATCTACGGTCATTCTCATAAATACGCCGAGCAAATGGTGGATGGCGTCCTCTGGCTGAATCCTGGAAGCTGCGGCAAGCGCCGGTTCGATCAGGAAATTACTTTCGCCATGATGACCGTTGATGGCAGCGAAACAGCAATCGAAAAAATCACAATTCCACACACCTGATACATTCAAAGGACTTACCCTGCACAGTCACTGCTACGGTGGCTGTGCTATTTTTTTGCCCGAATATCTGCGGCCTGATGCTGAACGCATACTCCATGCAACATAAACGCACTCCCTGCCGGTCGCCTCCGGTCATTGCAGAAACAATAGAAATTGTATGCAAATTGACTTGGAGAGTGAAAAAATGCGTGAATTAAAGATAATTCGTATGCTTTTAAGGATGTATGTTCGTAATTGTGAGCATACGCTCATGTACAGGTGCAGAAAAATACGCCTATTCGCGGTAAAATATATATACAAGATAAGACGAAAGGCAGGTGCGTGAACATGGACAAGGAAATGAGCCTCAAGAATCGGGACAGACTCATTCAGCTGGGCATAACCATTTCAACGTTCAGAAAGTATCGCGGCCTGTCCCAGGAGCAGCTGGCAGAACGTGCGTCAGTCAGTCGTTCTCTTATCAGTTCAATCGAGGCTGCGGGTATAGCCAAATCCTTTTCGCTTGAGGTGTTCTATAACATCGCCGATGCGTTGGAAATAGAGCCTGCAACATTGCTGAGCGCACCGACACAATTCGATAACCTTTTGAAACAGAACACCTGACCTCATCCTTGGGATAACTGATATAGAATCATTGCAGCACAGACTGCCGGTATCATGTACTGGCGGACTGTGCTGTTTTTATATCTCCCTCTCCAGAGCCAGTAAAGTACCGGCGTCTATGCTTTCGCTGCGGCTCACTTGCTTGGCGAGGTGCAGGAACAAGATACTGGTGTGAAGAAATATATTCCTTGACGATGCTTTTTCCGCCAGTGAAATTATCTCCCTGTTCAACCAAGACATCCTCTATAGCTTTTGCCACCGTTGGATTAATGGCTGAGTAATTGGGCTTTTCATCATGACTCCTTTCAACGAGCGCTGGCTACCCCCTTAGTGTAAAGGATTTCATGAAATTATGATTGACTATTTTTGTTTGGCCCGGAATGGTCAATTCCGCCCGGCGCTAACATGTGGGAGAATGTATTTACTGTTGTTCGGCGAAAGGAGATGGATATCATGGCAGGCTTATTTAATAAAATTGGCAGAGCGCGCCGGATTCCGGAGAAACTGGCGCAGTATGATGATGAATAC
>JAUNIQ010000137.1 GCA_030535275.1 Bacillota bacterium
GCAGATATGTTCATTTCAGAAGTTGCACACGAAGGTATAACAAACTCTAATCAGTTGACCAATGCCGGACTGCTGACAATTTTCTACACTCTGAAACCGGTTCTTCCTTCACTCATATTCCTGGGTGTAGGTGCGATGACAGACTTTGGTCCGCTCATTGCAAACCCTAAGTCACTGCTTATGGGAGCTGCAGCACAGCTCGGCATATTCTTCGCATTCTTCTCCGCAATCTTCCTCGGCTTCACTGCTCAGGAAGCCGGTTCAATCGGAATCATCGGCGGAGCAGACGGTCCTACAGCAATCTACCTGACCACTAAACTGGCAGACCATCTCGTCGGGCCAATTGCGGTGGCGGCGTACTCGTACATGGCTCTTGTACCGATCATACAACCGCCTATTATGAAAGCGCTGACCACTAAGAAAGAAAGAGAACTCAAGATGGATCAGCTGAGAACAGTATCTCAGAGAGAAAAGATCCTCTTCCCTATAGCAGTAACAGTTGTAATCGCACTGCTGCTGCCATCAGTAGCACCGCTTATCGGTATGCTGATGATGGGTAACCTGTTCAAGGAAAGTGGAAGAACAGCTCGTCTGTCCGATACTTCATCAAATGCACTTTCAAACATTCTGGTAATTCTGCTGGGAACATGCGTAGGAGCATCTGCAACAGGTACTACATTCCTGACATGGGCAACAATCAAGATCGTTATCCTTGGTGTACTGGCATTCTGCTTCGGTACAGCAGGCGGCGTATGCATCGCCAAACTGATGAATCTGCTATCGAAGACGCCAATAAATCCTCTCATTGGATCAGCAGGGGTATCGGCCGTACCAATGGCAGCCCGTGTATCGCAGGTTGAAGGCCAGAAGGCCAACCCGTCAAACTTCCTGCTGATGCATGCGATGGGACCTAATGTAGCAGGTGTTATTGGTTCCGGTGTAGCAGCCGGCGTAATGCTCTGCATGTATGGTGGATTCTAAAGAAAATCTCTATAATCATTTTTATACACTAGAAAAGCCCGGTGCACTTGTTGCGCCGGGCTTTTCGCTATATAATCAGTCTATGGAGGAAATAACATGATTGATACACTGGTATTTGATTTTGATGGAACTCTGATGGACACTAACGGTGTCATCATCGAATCCTGGCAGCATACATACAGAACCTTTACAGGTCATGATGGAGATATGGAATATATTCTCGGAACCTTCGGGGAGCCCCTTGAAACCAGCATGGAGAACGCCTTCCCGGATGTGCCTGTTGAGGAATCGGTAGAGGTCTACAGAACCTGGCACAGGGAGCACTTCTGGGACATGATAGAGCTCTTCCCGGGAGTTGAGGAAATGCTTAAGGAAGCAAAGGCAAGAGGCTACAAGCTGGGAATAGCAACTTCCCGTGTTGAGGTAACCCTCTATCAGGGTCTTGAGAAATACGGGCTCATGGATTATTTCGATGAGATCATTACAGCTGAAGAGGTCGAGAATCACAAGCCGGACCCCGAATGCATACTCAAGGTTCTGGATAAGCTCCAGTCGCCTCCGGAAAATGCGGCAATGGTAGGCGACTCGAAGCTCGACATGATCTGCGCCCACAATGCAGGTACAAAGGCAATACTGGTGGGCTGGAGTCTAAGCCTCGAGGGAAAGGAAATAGAGGATTTCCCTGAAGGAGAAGCACCTGACAGCATAATCAGAAATGCAATGGATATCTTTGACGTAATATAATATATATAATTGAAAAAACCCGACAGATTTGTCGGGTTTTTATATTGCAATTAAACGATGCCTTGCCTTTGCATTAGAGAACATTGCCTTCTCCGTCAAAGAGAGGGAGTTTGCCGAGAACCGTAATGTCGGTTCTGTCATATGCATCGCCCTCGGCCAGTACAGCCATTCTGCCGACAATGTTGGCACCAGCTTTTTCTGCAAGACCTTCAATGGCCTTGAGTGATTCACCTGTACTGATTACGTCGTCAACGATCAGCACATTTCTGCCCTTGAGCTTTGCCACATCATCCTCGCCGATGTAGAGTGTCTGCTCTGCCTGGGTTGTGATTGAGTGAACCGCCATTTCCAGCGGAGTTCCCATGTAGACCTTCTTGCCCTTGAGAGCTACAACATATTCTTCCTTACCTGCCTGGTTTGTCATTTCGTAAACCAGCGGGATGCTCTTCGAAGCAGCGGTCATGATGATGTCAAATTCCGGAGCCTTCGCGAGAAGCTCCTTTGCTGCGTGCTTTGTGATTTCCACGTCGCCATATAATATGAATGCTGCAATCTGCAGATCGTCTGCAACCTTGAACAGCTTTAATTCACGTTTCATTCCGGCTATGTCTATTTCGTATTTCATGTTCCACCTCCAGACTCATTTTACTCCCGGCGGGGGCACATTTCAAGGCTCATCGGTTTCCATTTCCTGACCTAAAATGGAAAGCATTTACACGATTTGGAAACCATTGCCAATGTATTTAAAAATAAACAGCAAAAGCAGGCAAATTGGGTTTATTGCGTATTGACACCGCACAGTCAAGTTGGTAAACTCAAAGCGTAGAGAGGAAGTATCGCACATTCCTATATCACAGAACATACACAATATGTTGTGGTCAGAACGCACGAGCTCCACAATCTACGCAAATTAAATATTTGCCAATATAAGCACGAAGAAATGGTTAGTGCGTTTCTACCGTAACACCTCAGTTACGACTATTGGTTGATTTGAGTGGACTAAGAATGTTTGGTTTATTTTTATTCCCTCAGAGCACCGGGTTGGTACCGTAGAAAATTGGCAGACAGGTTTTTATACCTGTCTTTGTTGTTTTTCTCAAAGATTCATTTTTAGAGGAGGATCAAAAATGAAAAAGAGAACAGTAGCAGCGATGACACTTGCAGCATGCGTCCTGATGGGG
>JAUNIQ010000138.1 GCA_030535275.1 Bacillota bacterium
CTGTTCGGACAGATTACAAACACAAACACAGTATATCTTTCCCAGAAGCTCAATGCTCTTGGAATCGATGTAATGTACCACTATACAGTAGGTGACAACCCTAAAAGACTGGCAGAAATGATTGAGACCTCTTTTAAGGACTGTGACCTTGTTATAACTACAGGTGGACTGGGACCTACACAGGATGACATGACAAAGGAAATAGCATGTCAGATCATGGGAGACCACCTGGTCATGCATGAGGATATTCTCGAAGCAATAAAGGAGCGTATCTTTTCATACAAGAAAACAATGACAAAGAACAACATCAAGCAGGCTGAAATGCCTTCAAGATGCAGAGTGTTCTATAATGATGCAGGCACCGCGCCTGGTTTTGCACTTGACCGTGCAGAGGCAGACGGATCCGGCGAAAAACAGTGGATAGCCTGCATGCCGGGGCCACCAAAGGAAATGACCAGAATGTTCGAGAAATCCGTTCAGCCGTGGCTTGAAGAGCTTGCAGAGGGATGTCTCTTCTACAAGGAAATCAGAACCTTCGGCGTTGGCGAATCAGATCTCGAAACCATGCTCCTGCCTGTAATTGACGGTCAGACCGACCCGACTGTCGCAACATATGCCAAGAGCGGCGAGTCCATGATAAGGGTTGCTTCAAAGAGAAAGACAGCTGAAGAAGCAAAGGCAGCCGTAGAAGAAATGATCGGCAGAATTAATGAACTCTGCGGTCAGTACATTTACAGCTACGATGGAGATGATTACGCTCAGGTTGTTGGAAAACTGCTGATTGAGAGGGGATTGTCCATTTCATGTGCAGAATCCTGCACTGGCGGAATGTTTGCCGCAGCTCTTACAGATACACCGGGAATATCTGCCGTATTTGACAGGGGACTGGTAACATACAGCAATCAGGCCAAGATTGACGAACTTGGCGTTAAGCCTGAAACTCTTGAGAAATACGGAGCAGTAAGCAGAGAAACGGCTCTGGAAATGGCTGAAGGCGTAAGACACGTCAGCGGAAGCGATATTGGCATTTCCGTAACGGGAATAGCCGGTCCCGACGGTGGAACAGAAGAAAAGCCTGTCGGACTTACCTATATTGGAATTTCCTATGGCGACAAGCTGGAGTGTCGTGAGATCCACAGAACTCTTAATGATAGGGCACGTAACAGAAATTTCGCTGTGCTGACCATGTTTGATGTGATTTATCGGAATATCTAAACATGTAATTGCCTAAATGTGTTCCGCTGAACGCTTGCGCTCTGTCCTCGCGTAGCGGTTCTAACCGCTTTCTCTCTTGCAGCATGCTGCAGTTCGAAATCGCTAAGAACCGACGCTGCGGAGGTCAGCTTCACACATCTAGCCAATTATCTGTTGACAAATTAGGCAAACGTGATAAAATGGTAATAAATGGTAATAATGCCATAATAAAATATTAGAACGCAGTGCGAACAAATGTTCAAAAAGTTGTTGACATTGCGTTAAACAAGGGGTATTATAGTAACAGAACAGATGTTCACGGATTATTGGAGGTAATCACATGGCAGCTAAAAACGACAATATGAGAGGACCGCAGTTCTCCAGCAATGAGGAGAGAGAAAAAGCACTTGAGAGTGCTATGGCACAGATACAGAAGCAGTTCGGCAAGGGTGCAGTAATGAAACTGGGCGACGATGATGCCAGACTGAATATTGAAGCCATTTCAACCGGATCCATGAGTCTGGACCTTGCAACGGGTATTGGCGGGGTTCCTCGCGGAAGAATTGTGGAAATATACGGACCTGAATCTTCAGGTAAGACTACACTTACACTGCATGTAATCGCGGAAGCACAGAAGAAGGGCGGCAAGGCTGCATTTATCGATGCTGAGCACGCACTTGACCCTGAATATGCCAGAAACCTGGGCGTTGACGTTGATGTACTGCTGGTTTCACAGCCTGACTACGGTGAACAGGCACTGGAAATCGCAGAAACGCTCGTACGAAGCGGAGCACTCGATGTAGTTGTAGTTGACTCCGTTGCAGCACTCGTTCCTAAGCACGAAATTGATGGGGCAATGGGCGATGCTACAGTAGGAATGCAGGCAAGACTCATGTCTCAGGCACTGAGAAAGCTTGCAGGTGTAATAAACAAGACAAATACTACAATCATTTTCATCAATCAGCTGAGAGAAAAGATTGGTGTAATGTTCGGAAATCCTGAAACAACAACAGGCGGCAGAGCTCTGAAGTTCTTCGCATCCATGAGAATTGATGTCAGAAGAGTAGAGAGCATCAAGGTTGGTGATCAGGTTCTTGGAAACAGAACCAGAGCCAAGATTGTAAAGAATAAGGTAGCTCCTCCGTTTAAGCAGGCTGAATTTGATATCATGTACGGCAAGGGAATATCCAAGTCCGGTGATGTGCTTGACTGCGCTGTTGATGCCAAGCTTATTGAGAAGGCGGGCTCATGGTACAGCTACGAAGGCGATAGAATCGGACAGGGCCGTGAAAACGTTAAGGATTATCTTGAAAGCAATCCTCAGCTTCTTGACAAGCTGGAAGAACAGCTCCTTGATATGCTCAGAGAATCAAGAAAGAGCAGCAGGGATGAAGAAGAAGCTCCTGATGAACTGCCGGAAGGTATTCTTATCGACGAAGATGGGGTAATTATCGAATAGATCACTTAGTTTTTACATGAAGGATGCCTGCAATTTGGCATCCTTTTTTGCTGACAAAAAAACTTTGAAAACGTTGAAATTTCCTCTTTACAAAGGAATTCTGTTGTAGTATATTATACGGGTATGAGCCGCACGAACAGGGCTGATTAAACGTACGCATTTTGCGGACTGCCCCGGTAGGCGAGACTGGTTAGAGGAGGAAAATTTTTAATGTACGCA
>JAUNIQ010000139.1 GCA_030535275.1 Bacillota bacterium
GCCGGTAACAGATCCAGCTCCAGCTGTAGAGGGTACACCAGAGACAGATTCACTTCCAGTGGGAGGTGATGCACTGGCAGCAGCCCCAGCACCTGAATCGGGAGATGTACAAACTGGGGATTCTGCATTAGATGTGGGTGGTGCGACTTCATCGGATTCAACACCTGTAGGTGGAGCTGTTCAAGAAATACAGTATTCGGGAGTTCCGGGTACTAATAATTTAGCAGAGGAAGCTAAAATCACTCCACAGGAACTTACAGTGCTTCTTCGCGGTTTAACAGAAAAAAACAAAGCACAGGTCATGATTGAAATTGATAGAATTATTCAAAATGCTATTGGCTTGCCTTGCTATATTGATGATATGACACTTAATCTTACGGATCGTTTTGTTGATGCTGAAAAGTTTTCAACAGGAACACCGGGATTTGACTCGCAGCATTGCTGGGCTGCAACAGCGGCTAATGTTTTGTGGACAACAGGATATGCCCAACAGGCTACTAATCCAAGGACGGGTAATAAATTTAGTAATGAAGATGAGGTTTTAGCTTACTTTACAGATAACTTCACTGACTATCCAGGAGATCCTGAAGATGGTGTGGATTGGTTCATGAAGGGAACAGGTGCATATAGCAGTGAATTGCAGAATAGAAATGGTCTGGCCCATTATACTGATGTTAATTCTGGTGGACTTCTACCTGAGGCTCAAACAACTGCGGCTATTGTGCAGCTTTGGAATGGCCGCTATAATGCGAATACAGGTGAGTACAAAGGTACTCCAAATGCTATTAGTGCGGTGTTGAGTGTACTGTCACAGGGAATGGGAGTCCTTGTTAAATGGTTTGAAAATGGAGTGATTTCAAATTCAGCGCACTGGATGACAGTTGTAGGTACGATTATTGATGATAACCAAGCTGAATTTCAGAATAAGTATAAGGCTCTTATAGTTGCAGATTCAGACAATAATCCAGCACATACAGAAGCGGGCGTAAATTTCAGTGAGACCACATTTGAACAAAAACTTGAAGCAAAAGCTGACAGAGTAAATGGGTACACTATGTATAAACTTCAGTTCGTTCCAGAACTAAATGGAAATGGAGCATGGAGATTTGTAGGCTTTGGGGAAACTGAAAGTAGGATGGCGATAGTTAGCCATTTATACTATTTGCTTGATAATGATAAGAAACTGGAGGGTGATGAAGGTGATCCATTTAATGTTCTTGATCTCGTAGATAAGAGTTTTCTTGAGTCATCAAACGGAAATTGTCAGACTCCTGTCGTAGAGGAAAGTAATGAAGCGATTGTAATTACAGATGGTCAGACTGCAATCGTTATTGCTAAGGAAGATATTCTTAATGCACTATCAGAGACAGAACTTGAGACAGGCGAAAACCTTTCAAGACTTCTCGAGTATATGACAGATAACAATGTTGAGATATTCCCACAGGCAAGGGGTGTTGTAAGCGTGGCTAACGGAGATAACTATGTAGCATATATTAAGACTCCCGCTGCAGCTAAGCTTACAGTGTCAGTAGATGGAATTATACTTCCAGAAGATGCTTATGAGATTATTGTTCTTCCAAATGGAATGACTAAGATTCGAGTTAAAAATAGCTACTTAAAGGCTCTTTCAATTGGAACTCACAGCTTACAGATTAATGCTGAAGGTGTTGATTCAGTGATAAACAGCGTAATCAGTGTATTAGAGTAGGAATCTTTTTATAAAAAAGTCATTTTTTTCTTGAAAAATGACTGATTTAGTGACGATTTAGTGACTCTAGTATGTTATAGTATAGATATCACCTTTTGAGTATATCAATAAGGTAAAAAAGGCAAAAAAGACAATAAAAGGACAAAAGCTAGTACTAGAAAGGAGTTTAGTCTAATGAAAGCAGAAAAACTATTTTTGGGCAATATCATAACCATGGATGAGGTACCTCCAGTAGCTGAGGCTATGACTGTGGTGGATGGACGTATTCAATACGTAGGTAGTGAGGAAATTGCAAGGACTTATTGCGATGAAAATACAGAGGTAGTGGATTACACAGGAAAGTATATTTATCCTGGATTTATCGAAGCTCATGCTCATCCGTTGTTAGCCGGAAGCCGTCTGGAACTTGAAATCGATCTTAACGCTTCTGAGACACTTGAAGAGGCTGTAGAGATTGTTCGTGCGTTCATGGCTGAACATCCTGATATGAAGGCATATAAAGGTTCAGGCTGGAAAAATAGTGGAAGAGCGCCTCATAAATCTATGTTGGATGCCATCAGCACAGATAAGCCTATTTATCTAAGTTCTGTAGATGGGCATTCTGGATGGTGCAATTCTAAGGCAATAGAAGTTCTTGAATTGGGACAGGATACAGTTGATACCTTCGGTAAGGACGTGTGCAGAGTAGATGACAATGGAGAACTGATAGGCTATATGTCAGAAGGACCTCACTTCATGGCAACCCAGAGGACTACTCCTTGGACTACACCTGAGGATATGTGCCGTGGTTATATGGCTTGGCAGGATTTTATGTTCAAACAGGGCTACACGGCGGTTTGTGATTGCGGAGTTACAGCAGAGCTCTTCCCACTGAAACAGATGCTTGAAGCAGAAAATAAAATCAAACTTCGTGACTACTCTCTTTATTTGTTTGATGAACAGAAGGATGCAGATGACATCCCTGGCTTTGTTAGCAGAGCGGCGAAAGCACATGAAGAGAATAAGGGTGAATATTTCAGCGTGCCCGGCATAAAAATTTTCCTGGATGGCGTAACAGAGGCGGGAACAGCCTGGATGGTTGAGCCATACGATAATAATCCTGGCTACACCGGCAACAAGCGCTTCACTGACCATGATAAAATGGTAGAACTGT
>JAUNIQ010000023.1 GCA_030535275.1 Bacillota bacterium
AATATGCAGACTTATCCCACTGATAACATCAATGCTGTCACCCTCATAAGCAAACGACACATCATCAATATCAATGTCATATGGGACAGGGGGTCGGTTCTTCTGACCCATTTCCGGGCTGGTGATTTCCGGTTCCATGCGCATGATTTCCACGAAGCGGGTCAGGCCTGCCCAGCCGTTCATGAATATT
Organism: Bacillota bacterium; assembly: GCA_030535275.1. Lineage (GTDB taxonomy): Bacteria > Bacillota > Clostridia > Peptostreptococcales > Anaerovoracaceae > Lentihominibacter. The sequence goes on from JAUNIQ010000023.1 coordinate 191, forward strand.
TCCATGAAGTTGCCGAGCTTTCTGAATGGGTTGATGAAGGTGGCTACGTAGAGGTAGAAGGTAATCAGGTCTACGTAGTTCATGTGGTTTCTCATGATGAGCCAGCCGCCGAAGGCCATGATGGCTACCGGCATTATGCACATGAAAAATTCCATGGATGACATGAAGAGCCCGAAGGCTTTGTAGTTGTCGCACTTGGAGACCTTGAAGAGCTCGTTGGAGCGGGCGAACTTCTCGTAGTCCGTCCTCTCGTTTGCAAAGGCCTTGCTTGTGCGTATTCCCGAAATGCCCGATTCTATTTCCCCGTTGATTTCGGCAAGCTGCTCTTTGACCTTGCGCGAGGTTAATATCATTCTGCGTCTGTTCAGCAGGATGATAAAGATGGCAATCGGTATGATTATCAGAATTACGAGTGCCAGCCGCCACTGGATGGTGAACATGATGATTATCGATCCGAGTATTGTAATGGAAGCAATAAACAGGTCCTCAGGTCCGTGGTGGGACATCTCCGTAATTTCGAACAGGTCCCCTGTCATTCTCGACAGGAGCTGCCCCGTTCTGCTTTTGTTAAAGAAGCCAAAGTCCAGCGTCTGCATGTGTGAAAACAGGTCGTCTCTCAGATCCGCCTCAACGCGAACGCCGAACATGTGGCCCCAGTAGGTTATTATGTAGTTCAGGCAGGCTCTTAATACAAAGGCAATAGCAACTATGACCATAACCTCGAAGAAAGTAGCGTATGCCTTATCCGGCAGCATGTTATACATTGCGTGTCTTGCCACCAGAGGAAATGCCAGGTCAATGAGAGATGCAATAAGTGCACATGATAAATCAAGTACAAAAAGCCCCATGTGGGGCTTAAAGTAACTTAGAAATATTTTCATTGTCGACTGCCTGTAATCTCGCATTAATATGATTTAGACCAAATCTCCGTTCCGTCGCCGTTAACGTAGGATACCTTTACTGTAATGTCTTCTTTAGGTACACCCGTCGCATCAGCAAGGTCTTCTTTTTCCTGATTAATCAAGTCTTCGTAAGTGTCAATGTTTTCGTCGAAATACTCCTGCATAACTCCGAACACTTCTTCAGGATAAGTATCAACATAAGTACCTATTACAGTTAATGTGTTTCCTGAAATGTCAGCGCTCATATTGATTACGCCGCTGTCATCGGATCCTTCAAAAGCTTCCAGAAGCTCTGCCTTCTGATCAGGGTTGTCATTGAAATAGCTTTCAAGTGTGAGTCCTCCGCCGCATCCACAGAATGCAAACAGCAGCATTACTGAGAGAACTACTGCAATAATTGATCTTTTTTTCATTGGGAATTCTCCTTTCTTAACAATAAGTTAACTACATTCTAACACAGATAAGAAGAGCAGTACACATTGATTCAACTTGTGTTATAATTATTCTGAAATAATATTGTATGCAAGAGGGAAAAATGGCTACAACTGACGTAATTCTGGCACTTGCCAAAGTATTTATCATGATACTTCCGGGCTACGTGCTTGCTAAAATGAATATCTTAAAAGAGGAGCATACGGGCGGCATCTCAGGTCTTATTACCTATGTTACTTATCCGTGCCTTGTTATTTCGGCAATGCAGATGGAGTTTTCATGGGAAGTTCTGAACAACTGCAAGTATGTGGTTATCATTTTCATATGCGTTGTTCTAATCGCAATGCTCATTTCAAAGCTGGTTACCAAAATTGTCAAGCTTCCTGCTTCTCAGAGCGGAATCATGGCATTCATGATGGTTTTCGGCAATACAGGCTTTGTTGGCCTGCCGGTTCTTAACGGTCTTTTCGGAAAAGAGGCTGTATTCTACGGCGCCCTGGCCGATTCTTCCTTTGATGTACTCATGTTCAGCATCGGTGTTACTCTTATCAGGCAGGCGGCAAAGGGCGAAGATAAAATGGGCATAGGCGAGACCATGAAGGGCCTCCTGAATCCTTGCTTTATCGGCGTGCTTATCGGTCTGGCAATGTATGTCTGCAGATTTACCCTGCCGGACATCATCGGCGGTCCTGTCGAATCAATCGGCAATGCAACAAGCCCTATAGCCATGATGGTTGTAGGTTCCCACCTGGCACGCATCAGCTTTAAGGAGATGTTCACCAGCAAGCATTCATACATCGTATGCCTGCTGAAGCTTCTGGTAGCTCCGGCAATTGCTCTGGTTCTTGTTAATCTGATAATAGGCAGCGGAACCCTCTTCGGCACCGTAATAATAATGGAGGCCGCCATGCCATGTGCAATGCTCTCTGTAATTCTCAGTGAACGCTACGGGGCCGATTATAAATTTGCAACGAAAGGTGTAATGCTTACTACAATACTCAGTCTGGTTACCATTCCAATTGTGGCAATCGCATTACAGTCTATTTAATCTATGTTTGGTTATTCCTATGAGGAGATAATGGAATATGTGTGCCTGTACTTCACTACAGGCGTAAGGTGGGTGTGCATGGGCCTGGCAGTGCTGGTCCTTCTGCACCAGATTTTTGCTTTGCTTAAAATGCGCAATCCGTCTGAAATCTGGGCCTACCTCAAGTGCCCTGACGGCAGCAGTGTTCCTCTCATCCACTGGGAAAACCTCATGGGCCGCGCCCGAGGCTGCGACGTCATCCTCAATCTCGGCAGCGTTTCAAGGAGCCACGGAACCCTTATCAGAGACTCCGAGGGTGTCTGGGAATACAACGATCTCGGCTCCAAAAACGGCTCATACATTAACGGTAAAAGAGTTACAAAACCAACCGTCATGCGTGGTGGTGACATCCTCACAATCGGCGGTCAGGAATTTGAACTCTACCCTCTCAGCCTCCGCGAAAGACTCGAGCACATCGAAAAGCGAAAGAGAACTACCAAGAGGACTTCTCCATGGCTTTCAATGCTTGCCATTACCATATTCCAGATACTGACCATCATTCAGTTCAAGGTTGCGCTCGGAGATGATTTCCCGCCACAGCTTACAGCGGCATTTGTTCTCCTGTGCGTTCTCATGTGGGTATATGTAATAGCCCTCCGCATGATGAAGAGGACTGGTTTCGAGGTGGAAATCATCGCCTTCTTCCTGTCCACATTGAGTCTGGCAGTCACTGCCTCTGCATATCCGGGCACAGTAATGAAGCAGTCAATCTGCATCGTTCTCGGTGTGCTGCTTTTCTTTGGCATGTGCTGGCTTCTCAGAGACCTCAACAGAGCCAAGAAGCTTGTATTCATTCTTCTGGGCATCAGCGTACTGCTTCTGATAATCAACCTGGTTGCAGGAACCGTCGTAAACGGATCTCAGAACTGGATTTCCATTGGCGGCTTCTCATTCCAGCCGTCGGAAATGGTTAAGATAGTATTTATCTTTGTAGGCGCCGCCTCCCTTGACGAGCTGCAGAAACGCAGCAACCTGCTCATATTCATGGGCTTCTCTTTCTTCTGCCTCATCTGCCTGGCAATAATGGGAGACTTCGGTACCGCACTGATTTTCTTTGCAACATTCCTTATTATTTCATTCCTCAGATCCGGAGACTTTACCAAGCTCTTCCTGGTTCTTGGTGCTGCCGCACTCATGGGCCTCATGGTTCTCAGGTTCATGCCTTATGTTGCCGCAAGATTCGAAGTATGGCGACATGTCTGGGATGATCCTACGGGAGCAGGCTTCCAGCAGGTACAGACAATGACTTCAATTGCCAGCGGCGGACTTCCGGGACTTGGGGCCGGAGAAGGAAACCTGTCCGATGTTGCAGCCGCAAGCACCGACCTGGTATTCGGACTTCTCGCAGAGGAGTGGGGCCTGGTAATCGCAATCCTGGCCGTTCTCTGCATTATCACACTTGGCGTATTCGCGTACCGCTCAATCATGGCGGGACGTTCAACATATTATTGCATAGCAGCATGTGCAACCACATCCATGTTCATGTTCCAGACAATACTGAACGTGTTCGGTTCAATCGACCTGCTGCCTCTCACCGGCGTAACCTTCCCATTCGTTTCCTCGGGCGGCACAAGCATGATCGCCTGCTGGGGCATGCTGGCCTTCCTTAAGGCCGCCGACACAAGGCAGAACGCAAGTCTGGCAGTCCGCGTTAACGAGAAGCACCTGCACGATGATGACGGTTATGTTCCTTCAGGTTCCATCGAGTCTGTTTCCGCAGTTGACATCTACGATGTCGAGGAGCTCTACGAAGCAATAGAGAAGAGCGCCGGCAGAATGCACCCTGACGGACCTGACCCGAACATCCCGGAAGTGGACGAGGAGAAACCTCTGCCGTATTACAGAAGCAGGCAGAGAAGGTCCAAGAAGCGCGATATCGCACCTCCTCTCCGCGCGGAGGATCTTATCGCAAAGGCAAGAGAATCGGCCAGCAAATACAGACCGGTTCCTCCTGAGCCACCGACGCCTACACCGGTAATACACAAGAAGGCAGAGCCGGTTCGCCCGGCTGCAAAGGCAGAACCAATAATTCCACCTGAACCAAAGGCCCACCCTAAGGCTGTAAAATATACTGAAGTAAGCGATGACGATTTCTTCGACAGATTCGGTAACGATCTGCCATCATCAGGTGCAAACCCGGATGAAGACAGACCGGTAACTCTTGATGATATCTTCGGAGATGACGGAATATTTGGAGGCGATAAGCGATGAAAAAAGTAAAGAAAAGAGCATTAATGTGCCTCCTCTTCGGCCTGGTTTTGCTTTGCGGCATCTGCTTCTTCGTATACGAGGACTGGCATGACGGAGATGAATGGGTCGTATACGAAGGCAACCGCGATGTCTTCGCCGACGGCGATCTGGCAAAGGGCGGCCTCTACGATGTCAACGGTGAGCTGCTCATGAAGAATACTGCCGATGGAATGAAGTTCAACGACAATTCACAGATCAGAACCGCCTGCATGCACATTACCGGCGATAAGGATAACAACATTTCAACAGGAGCCAACAGAGCTTTCCTGGACAAAATGATCGGCTACGATTTCATCAACGGAATCTACAGCCTTAACAATGAAGGCGAAAATGTTACCCTGACTCTCGACTCCCATGTCTGCGTCACAGCTTACCAGGCACTGGCAGGAAGAAAGGGTACTGTAGGAGTCTACAATTACAAGACAGGCGAAATTGTCTGCATGGTAAGTTCTCCAACCTACGACCCGTTGAATGTTCCCTCAACAATTCCTGATGGAGCCTATATCAACAGATTCACCTCTGCAACATTTACTCCGGGCTCAACCTTCAAGCTCGTTACTGCTGCCGCTTCAATCGAAAATCTGAGCGACGCATTCAGCTATGAAGTGAACTGCACGGGCGAAGTAGACTACGGCCACGGCGATGAGGTAACAGATCTTTCAGCTCACGGCAACGTAACTCTCGAAAAGGCTCTTGAGGTTTCATGTAACTGCTATTTCGGCAAGCTGTCCGAAAAGCTGGGTCCCGGACTTATAGAAAAATACGTGGAGAAGACCGGCCTGACAAAGAGCTATGACATTGACGGAATCGAAACAGAGCCGAGCACCTTTGATTTTCCTGAAAGCGGAGTCAATCTCGCCTGGACGGGAATCGGCCAGTATCACGACATGGTTAACCCTTGTGCGATGATGGTATACATGGGCGCAATCGCCAACGACGGTACCGCCGTAATGCCTAAGATTATCAGTCCGGATAATATCGTCGAGGAAAAGGTAAGTAAGGCAACAACATCCGTTCTGAATACGGAAGACATGATTGACGATACAACCGCTCAGACTCTTAAGAAGATGATGAGAAACAACGTTGAGAACCACTACGGCGGCGAAAGCGCATTCCCTGGCCTCCACCTCTGTGCCAAGTCCGGTACGGCGGAAGTCGGCCACGGCAAGCCTAACGCCTGGTTCGTGGGGTTCATGGATGACGAAGAGCATCCATACGCCTTCGTGGTCATGGTAGAAAACGGCGGCTACGGAAGCGAAGTGGCAGGTTCCATTGCCAACAAGGTTCTTCAGGACCTCATTAAATAAGGCGCAAAAGCAATAAAAAAACAGGAGACAAAGTCTCCTGTTTTTGTTTTAGTATTTTATTCGTATGTCAGATTCATGTTCTGGTCAATTACATATACCCAGGTTTTTCCCGGTGTAAATCTGAACTGTCTGCCGTTTTCATCCTTGAAAATTGTTCTGGCGTCCGGATTCTTCTTTGACCATGTTCCCTTGATTACTTCCCCGTTTGTAAAGAGCAGTGCATCGCCTCTTGAATTGAAATCGATTTCTATTCTTCCCTTAGGATCGTCAAGGCCTGTATCTTCATCAATCATAGGATCGCTGTGAACATACTGAACGAGAATGTTTGAGAATTCAAGAACCTCTCCGGTTTCCTTATCCTTATACGGCTCGCCGAACCATGCTCTTGTGTATACTCCCTTTTCTTCGTCATACGTACAGCTGCTTGTATTGGAGGCTGCCACATTTGAATGAACGTGAATGCTGGAAGCCTTGTCGTGCTTAGCCAGAATTTCCTTTGCTTCTTCAACTGCATCGATATCTTCAGGATCATCAGAATCGCTCAGTTCATCGATGGTTGTCTGAGCTTCATCTCTTTCAGCCTGCCACTCGTCGTCTCTGAACTTCCACGCTCTGAGAGTCTGCTCATCGTTGTAGCCATCATATGACTCAATGCTTGACCAGTCGATGTAGGCGTCATTCGGAGCCGCCTTATCCTCAACACGATAGAAGAGGTCCGTATCCTGCATTCCGTTAATGTGCGGAATACCCGACTCCTTCATGTAGTTATGTGCCTTCTTGCCCCATCCGTATCCAACATGGAAGGCTCTGTATTCGCGAGCTATGTCTACGAAGTAATATCTGACGCTTCTGCAAGGGCCAACCTTGTCAGGGAACTGGCTGTAGAATATTGCCTGCAGTCTTGTAAGCTGTCCCTCTACAGGAATCTCGTAGATGATGTCCGCATAGGAAATGTTTGACTGCGGAACAGCTCCGTCCGGTGCATTCGGAATTGAAACCTGCACAGGTCTTGCCGGAAGTCCGTCAGGCATTTCTTCGCCGGTAATCGGATTAATGATAACTTCAGGCTCTGATGCCGTTTCGCCACCGCATCCCGTCAGGACTATCGTTCCCACGGCGAGAATCACAACAAGTGCAGCTGCAAAAGCAAGCGTCAGCCTTCTGGTGCTTTTTCTTGTTTCTTTCATGTCTACCTTCTTTCCATTTGTTACATGATTATGCTATACTCTATTGTAACATAAGAAAGGGGAAAGTTTAATTATGAAACACGAATACTATCCACAGGGTGTATGCCCAATGAAGCTGGAATTCGAACTTGATGGCGATACAGTAAAGAACATTGAGTTCACAGGCGGCTGCAACGGCAACCTTAAAGCCATCGCAATGCTGGTTGACGGCTGGAAGGCCGACGACATCATCGACAAGCTGGAAGGCAACACCTGCGGCTTCAAGCAGACATCCTGCGCCGATCAGCTGGCACAGGCGCTGAAGAAGGCAAAGGCCGGCGAAATCTAAACAACTGAAAATAAAAAAGAACTGCACTAATTCCGCAAAGCGGTTTTAGTGCAGTTTTCTTATGTGCACGTAGTGCGTGCAGGAAGCTCTTTAAGCCATTACCATACCTATTACAGCGTACATGATGAATGATACGATTGCTGAAATGATACCGTATGGCATCTGAGTGAATGCATGTCTGAAGTTGTCGCATCCGCAGGCTGCAGATGTAAGAACTGTTGCATCTGAGTAGAAGCAGATGTGTGAGCCGAATACACCGGCTGAGATGCAGGCTCCTACTACCAGAGGCATGCATACACCAATCTCCATTGCCAACGGAATGATGATTGGCAGTGCGATGATGTACATTCCCCAGTTAGTACCGGTGATAAATTCAGTACATGCAAGTACCACGAAGATAATCATTGGTGCTGTTGCAGGTGTCATAACCTTTGCAGCTGAAGTGATACACCAGTAAGTGAATCCAATCTGCTCGTTCATGTCTGCGAATACAAATGCCATTACCATCAGCATCAGTGGCAGAATCATGTTCTGGATACCCTTGATGATAACATCCCAGAACTCTGCTGCCGACATGATATCCTGAATCATGTACATTACGAACATTACCAGCAGGCATGAGAGAACGCCCATTTCCATTTCCTTGTCGAAGAGGAGTGTTGCTCCAACCAGAACAAGAAGTGGAATGAAGAAATTTATCATTCTTGGGTTCTCAGGCATGTTGTTATCTTCGCCCTTGTCGGATGCCAGAATTGTAATTCTTTCTGATCCCGGAGGAGCCAGAGGACCGCCGTCGGCTACTCTCTGGTATGCCTTCTTCATGCCGAAGATCTTAGGTACTACTCCAATGATTACCAGCGGAACGATGATGGCTGCAATCCATGCGTAGAAGTTATATGGGATTGTCTTGATGAACATCTCGATAACTCCGGCATCGCCTTCCTGCCATCCGTTCTTGATGAGGATCTTGCCGCAGAATACTGCCCATGTTGTAATAGGAATCAGCACGCATATAGGAGCGGCGGTTGAGTCGCAAACATATGCCAGCATTTCTCTTGGAGTTTTATGCTTGTCAGTCAGAGGTGCCATGCAGGAACCTACAGTCATGGAGTTGAGATAATCATCGATGAAGATGATAATACCCAGAATCCATGCCCAGATGAGAGCCATCTTTTCTGTCTTTGCTCTCTGGGATGCCCATACGCCGAACGCGTATGCGCCGCCTGATCTTTCAATCAGGGAAATGATACCGCCCATGAGGCCGCATACGATAATCAGCCATGCGATATCTTCGGACATCATTGTGGCCAGCAGTGAGTCGGAGAATGTCCACATTACGTTGTCCCCAGGGGCACTAACCATAATGAATCCAACTACAGCACCTACTGTCAGCGCTTCGATGATTCTCTTCGTAACGAAGATATAAACAATCATCAGCAGGGCCGGTATGCACACAAGTGGTCCGAAATTTGCCGGATCTTCCGGCAGGAAGAGGTTCAGAACGAATGCTGCCGCAATTATTGCTGCCGCACCAATCAGAGACCTCCTGGCGTTAAATGTCTCTACTTCTTTTGCGATAATTTCCGCTTGTTCATTTAAAGACATATTAACCTCCTTTCAAAAATAACTAATAAATGATAATTACACTTTGGCTAATTAAAGCCATGCATAATTATACTCCGTTTTCAGAATATTTACAATCTGACAGAGCAAACAAATCCCGCATTTCTTCCTGTGCAATTGTGCTATAATACAGACATGGATTATGTGCCAATTAATTTATTATGTGCAGCAATATCAGGTTTGCTGCTTATATACTACAGACGCATGCGTGACGGCTCGGCATATTCGCTGTATTTCATGGCTATTCTGATTGTCACGTTTTTGTTGTGCCTGATGGATGCCGCATGGTATTACTGCGACAATATCTACATCGATTACAGCACCGTCAACGTGAATTCGGTTCTCGCCAAAGCCATTTACATTATCGACTTTATCCTCACTGCAGGAGCAGCATACTGCTGGTTCCTGTATGTTGAAAGACAGCTTGACTCCACATTCACCTCTACAAAGACTCGCCACATGCTGGTAAGGCTGCCTTTGCTTGCCGTTATTGTAATGGCGTTCCTGAACATTCGCTTTGACCTTCTCTTTTTCATGAGCAACGACGGCGATTTCAGAGGACACGCTTATCCGCTGTTCTTCCTGATAGTCATTACATACATGCTGGTTGCCAGTCTGCATGCGCTTTATCATGCGGCCAAGACAGATGATCTCCACGAGAAGCGCCGCTGCCGCACGCTGGCATCTTTCATCGTCTTTCCTCTGATTGTTGCAATACTTCAGCTGTTCTCCGAAATACCTTTTACCGCAGGAATCACACTTGCTGTAATATGGATATTCATTGAGATTCAGGGACATGAAATTTCCGAAGATGTTCTCGCGGGGATGAACAACAGAAACAGACTGGACAGAGAGCTCGCCAGCCACATGGAGCACGCGCGCCAGAGCGGCAGAACGCTCTACATGCTCATGATGGATGCCAACAACTTCAAGCAGATTAATGACAGATATGGGCATACGGAAGGCGACAAGGTTCTGCGCTCAATAGGGACTGCTCTCAAGAAGGCCGTTAGCGGAACGGACTATTTCATCGCCCGCTTCGGAGGTGACGAATTTACCGCCCTCATGTATTCTGAAACGGAATCAAAGGTAATCGAGCTGAAGGACAGAATCAATGAATCCATAAATAAGGAATGCAACAGCCCGTATTCACCTTATGTGGTTTCTCTGGCAATCGGCTATGCCCGCTTCAAACCGGAATATTCAGCCTCTGAATTTTATGCAAAGGCAGACGAGGCTCTCTATATCGAAAAGAAGAAACTGAAGGCCAAGCATGATGCACGAAACTGATAAGACAAACTGCACCTACATTCTGCAGTGCAGCGACGGCACCCTGTACACGGGCTGGACCAATGACATAACAAAACGCCTTGCCGCACACAATTCCGGCAAGGGCGCCAAATACACGAAATCACGCACTCCCGTGAAGCTGGTCCATGTAGAATACTTCGACACAAAGGAGGAGGCAATGAGCCGGGAATATGCCATCAAGCAGCTTTCCCGTTCAGAGAAGTGCAGGCTGATTGAAAGCAATGAAAAAGCTGAGGATTAATCCTCAGCTTTGTTTATTTCGTCTTCGCTTTTTCCAAGCTCATCCAGAGAAATCTGTCCGGCAACGCCTTCGAAAACAGGCGGCTCTTCATCTTCAAATATTGCCCCTTCAATGTCTTCTATCGGCGGGAGATCCTTAAGTGATTCAAATTCGAACTGCTTCAGGAATTCATCTGTTGTTCCGTAGAGCATAGGCCTTCCGACAGTCTCCGCTCTGCCTATCTGTGCAACCAGATTCTTGGCCATGAGACCTTCCATGACCCTGTCACATCTTATACCTCTGATAGCCTCTATTTCGCCCTTTGTGACCGGTTGCTTATAGGCAACGATGGCCAGTGTCTCAAGGGCCGACTGGGACAGTCTGCGGCGTCTTACAGGCGTACAGAGCCTTTCGATATAATCCAGGTTTTCCTTGCGGGTAACGAACTGGAAGCTCTTGTTGACTTCCCTGATTACGATTCCTCGGCCTTCCTGTTCATACTCCGCCTGCAGCTCCTTGCAGCATTCGTATATGTCCTTTTTATCCACATTAAATATGTCTGCAATTTCTTTAATACTCAGAGGTTCGCCCCACACGAACATCATTGATTCAATTGCCGATTTAATTGTCTTGTTCACCATTTATTTCTTCCTCCTGCACAGGTGCAGCGTCTTCTGTATTTTCACTCATTAGATATTCTGTTGCGTATACTTCGATATCGCCAAAGAGCTTTCTCTGCTCCGCATCCAGTCTTCTCTCCTTCATCATCTGAAGAACCGATGCGAAGGTAACGGAGATATCATACTTGTCGCCCTTCTTTTCAACCAGCTCCATGAAGTCCGCCCTCTTGCCCTCAGGCAGCCTGCTGAAGAAGTCCTTAATGTTGGACATTCTGATTTCAGTGGTCATGCGCTGTTTCTCTGTTCTGCGGTGATGAGCTCTGATTTCATCCAGCTTCTTCTTTCTCTGCAGGAAGGCTTCGAATGCTTTCCTGAACTGCTCCGAATCAAGTACGAGATACTCATCCGGTTCGTTGGTGTACTCGGCAAGATCCTCCTGCGGTTTTTCAAGAGTAGCAGCTGCAATCTCGCGCCTTTCTTCAAGCATGCCGGCTATGGCCTTGTATTTCTTGTACTCCTTAAGCTTCAGCACCAGCTCCGTTCTCGGATCCTCATATACGGGCTCTCCCTCTTCTTCCGTATTTGTTCTAGGAAGAAGCATCTTGGACTTGATTTCCAGAAGCTCGGCTGCAAGCACCATAAACTCAGATGCAAGGTTCACGTCCTCCTCCTGCATCTGTGAAACGTAAGCCATATATTGAGTTGTAATCTCTGAAACCTTAATGTCATAAATGCTCATGCGGGCGTGCTCAATAAGGTACACCAGCAGATCAAAAGGCCCTTCAAAGATGTTCAGTTTTACTCTGTAGCTCATGGACCTATTTTACCACAAAAAACCCGGTGGACCAACGCCACTTTGCCAGCTTTTTCTTGACAAAATTAGACCAAAAAGGTAGAGTATATACTGCATTCAATAAACAAGGAGAAATAATAAATGGTAACAAACAGTGTGCTGGACTTAATCGGCAACACGCCGATAATCAACCTTGAACCGACAACCGGTCTCAAGATATATGCAAAGGCAGAATTCCTCAACCCTGGCGGAAGCATTAAGGACCGTGTGGCTCTCAACATGATTGAAGCTGCAGAAGCTGACGGCAGACTGAAGCCGGGAATGCACATTGTGGAACCGACTTCCGGAAACACAGGCATCGGCCTTGCTTTCTGCGGAGTACGTAAGGGATATGATGTGACAATTGTAATGCCCGAGAACATGAGTACCGAAAGAAGAGCGGTAATAAAGGCTCTGGGAGCAAACCTGGTTCTCACATCAGCAAGACATTCCCTGGAAGGTGCCGTTGAGGAAGCAAACAGGATTGCATCCAAATCAGACAAGTATTTCGTACCACAGCAGTTCGAAAACCCTGCAAATCCTGAGGTTCACTACAACACCACGGGTCCCGAAATCTGGGAACAGCTCGGAGGCAAGGTGGACATATTCGTATCAGGTCTTGGAAGCGGCGGAACACTTCAGGGAACAACTCAGTTCCTTAAAGAAAAGAACCCCGACCTGATCTGCGTAGCAGTTGAACCGAGAAACGTTTCAGCTCTTCTGGGAGACGAGCCGGGACTCCATCAGATTCAGGGAATCGGCGACGGCTTCGTGCCATCGGTTCTGGATACCAGCATAATAGACAAGGTCATCACAGTTACAGATGATGACGCCATCAGGACAACAAGAAAGCTGGCCAAAGAACAGGGCTTAATGTGCGGAACCTCATCAGGCGCCAACATCTGGGCCTGCATGAAAGCGGCAAAAAAATTTGGCGAGGACAAAGTCATCGCCACAGTTCTTCCTGATAGAATGGAAAGATATTTCAGTACAGGACTTCTTTAGAAGTCCTGTTTTTTATTATTTTAATTGTCTTCTTCTGGCAAGTGCCAGTAATGCAAACAGAACGAGTCCTGCCGCATAAATCCAGTCAGCAATACAGCCAATGGAATTGTATATTGTATTGCATCCCTCAGTCGGCACGTCGGCAAACAGCACACTGTCGTAGCCTTCGATGTCCGGATTGTCCTCTGCTATGGTTCTTCCGCAAAAGTCCGTAACTGTATCCCAGGCCTCATAGGTCGGCTTAAGAACCGTATATCCACGTTCAACCGCTCTGATAATAACAGGAGCTGACTGGGCCATTCCTAGGCCCTTCCACTCCCAGCATGGATTCAGGTGGATGTCCACATCCGAATCCAGCTTGCTCATATAGTCCGTAAACGAACCTTCATAACATATTACAGATGAAACCTTCGGCTTAGCTCCGCCAAGGTCCATTTCAATCTGGTTTACCTTGCCGTCTCCCGGCTCGTAGGATCCCACTTCCATTAATGGTATCAGTTTTGTTTTTGAATAATCATAGAGGACCTCGCCCTCCGGGCTGAAGCATATGATTGAGTTTCTGGAAAGCTTCTTCTCTGCAGGATCCTCTATGTCAAATCCCATTACAATGTACATGTCTGTTTCGGCTGCTTTTGCCTGAAGGAACTTCGTTATTTCCGGCATCATATCATAGTCTATGTCCAGAGCTTCCTCGTTGAAGACAACCATCTCAGCGCCGCCTTCCGCCGCTTTGTCTATAGCCTTGTCTGCGTGCTCCACATTTGTATCGTACTCAATGCCTTCCCATTCTCCACCAATGTTTTCTACATGCGGTCCGTGGGCCAGCGCAATCTTTGCTGTCGGTCCCTCAGGCTGACAGGTCGCAAGTCTTATTCCTCCATATGCAAAGACAAGAATAAACACTGCCACGAAAATGGATACAGGTTTCCTGATGCTTCCGTCTTTTTCGGTCCTGTTTCTTATGTAATCTATTACGAAGTATGCCATGGACGCAAACCAGGCCAGCAGAAATGCCATGCCCGCCTGTCCGAATACAGATGTAATCTGGATAAATGGAAGAAAATCAATCTGCGTAAGTGAATAACATGATGTGTTTCCTAGTCTGAATATGCAGAGCAGCACCTCCATTGTAGCGTAAGCCATCGGGAATATTAATGTGCCAGCAAACCTTCGCATGACAGAACCGTCCCGAACGAACATCGGGAAGAAAATCCTGTCAACTATATATGGTGCGAGCAGCTCAAGGCTCATTATGCCGGCGAAAGCCTGCTCGATCGGACTTCCCATCGCGAAGAATCCCGGCCAGTGAATGAAGGCGCCAACGAAAATTGCCGCAGCAAGCAGCAACAGGCCCTTAACCGGTCCGAAATCTCTTGAAACAAATAAAAAACATGCAGGAAAAATCCATGCCGTTACGGAAACTCCCCAGACGCCATTGCAGAACAGGTATGCCAAAAAACCTGCGGCAAGCCATATCCAAAGTGTCCATCTTCTAGTTTCCACTAACGATTCTCCTGTATGTTTGTTTTTTGTCCCCCTTCTCTATTACTCTGCTATTATACATAGATTTTATACTGCATACAAGAAAATAATGAGCAATGACTCCCGGCCAATAGAAAATCCCGGCTCTAAAGAGCCGGGATTTTCAGGTATTTAGATGAATATTACACCGATATTCTAAATTTCTAAATATCTGTTCTTACAGGTTGTAAGCTGCCTTTGTCTTTTCAAGAGCAACGTCCAGGGCTGCCAGAACCTTATCGATTGTTTCATATGACTGAGTGATAGGTGGCTCGATTCTTACTGTCTGAGCGTTAACCAGAGTACCAGCAGTCATTACGTTCTGAGCGAACAGTTCCTTAGTTACATTGTGGCCGATTTCGTCTGTAGGGAATTCCATGCAGATCAGCATACCGGATCCTCTGAATGTAGTCAGAACTGTAGGATACTTATCCTGCAGCTTCTTCAGGCCTGCCATGTAGTAGTCGCCCTTTTCCTTTGACATCTTAGGAATGTCGTTTTCCAGCATGTACTTCAGTGTAGCGATGAATGCTGCACAAGCCAGAGGGTTACCACCGAATGTAGGTGATCCAAGAATCCATGGGTTATCAAACATCTTGCCCTTGCAGCCAGTGCCAACACCTGATTCTTCATAAGTCCAAGGTCTAGCAATGATACCAGTGATAGGTACCAGACCACCGGATGAAGCCTTACCAAATGTCATGATGTCCGGGCAAACGTCTTCATAGTCACATCTCCACAGAGTACCGGTTCTTGAAAGACCAGTCTGGATTTCGTCGAAGATCAGGCATACGCCGTGGTCGTCAGCGATCTTTCTCAGGTCCTTAAGATATCCATCAGGTGGAATCTGTACGCCAGCTTCACCCTGGATTGGTTCTACGATGATAGCAGCAACCTTTTCACCTACGATTTCCAGGTTTTCGATTGCAACTCTTGTAGCTTCAGCATCACCGTACTTAACGTGCTGTACCTGCTGAATCATTGGGATGTAGTCTTCTCTATATGCAGCCTTACCGCCCATTGAGATAGCGCCCATTGACTTACCGTGGAATGCGCCAGTAGTTGAGATGTACCATCTTCCGCCTGTTGCCAGTCTAGCCAGCTTCAGAGCCATTTCGATAGCTTCAGCACCACCGTTTGTGAAGAATGAATACTGCAGATCTCCTGGAGTACACATTGCCAGAATGTTAGCAAGATATCCTCTGAGTGGGTCTACCAGTTCCTGTGAGTGCAGGCAGTATCTGTCGAGCTGAGCTCTTACTGTCTTCTTGATTTCAGGGTTTCCGTGTCCGCAAGCATAGATTCCGAATCCGCCGAGGCAGTCGATAAATTCAGTTCCATATACATCTCTGAATACATCGCCTTCATCTTCCCATTCTACGAATGCGCTGTCTGTTGATACTGACTTTCTGTATTCAAGCCAACCAGGGTTAACGTTTTCGTTAAAGTTCTTGATTGAGTCCTGAATGATTGCTTTCTTTTCTTCTTCTGTCAGTGTTTCTGCTTCGATTAAGCCAACAACTCTCTTAGCTTCTTCTAAAGCTTTCGCCATGTTTCTTTCAGTCATTTTATGACCTCCCTTAAATTATAGTAATACTTGGTTTGCTGCCCGAATAGCGGCAGCATCGGTATAACTTCTTGTACATAGTATTATTCAAAATCTATGCCACTTTCGATATTATATCTCAATACTGAACTAAAGAGAATTACTAGTATGCTCTAAAACCGCTATTTTTAAGTGTTTTTTCTGAAAATTCGAGCGCAAAAAAATTATAAAAAAATGCCGCAAAGGCAGTCTATGACTGCTTTTGCGACCCTTTTTCGTGTTTCGCTCGTGATACGAGTCTCAAAAATGATACAGTTACCTGCGGCTGCCTTTAAGGGATGCCGTTGCCAGAATGAACATGAAAACGCCGGCGATTAACATTATTGTTGTTTCGCCCGAGCTCAGATCAAACTGGTCTCCGCCGAATTTCTGCATCTTTATTGCTGATGCCAGGAGCATCATTCCCAGGCCTGCGCCTGCCATTATAAAATCTACTACTTTCTTCATGTTTGTATTATACCTTACAACTTCTGCAGCTTCAACCTCAATGCATTGCACACAACGCAGACTGATGACAGGCTCATGCACGCCGCACCCAGTTCAGGGCTCATAAGCCAGCCTGTGAAAGGATAGAGTACGCCGGCTGCTACCGGGATGCATATGACATTGTAGCATAGTGCCCAGAACAGATTCTGCCTGATACTCCTCATCACCCGGTTGCTCAGACCGATGGTCTTGCTCACATCACAGAGATCATCTCTCACAAGTACTATATCCGCAGAATCAAGAGCTATGTCCGACCCGGATCCGATGGCTATTCCCACATCGGATCTGCTGATGGCAGGTGCATCATTGATTCCATCTCCAACCATGGCGACAGTTTTGTTTCCGCCTTCCTGAAGCTCTGCAATTACCCTGTCCTTATCAGCAGGCAGCACCTGGGAATAGACCTTGTCTATGCCCACCTTTTCCTTTATTGCTTCAGCGGTTTCCGCATTGTCACCCGTAAGCATTACAACATCTATGCCCATTCCCTCAAGCCGCCTAACGGCTTCAAGACTGGTTGGCTTAGGGCCATCCCTTAAGGCCACAAGGCCTGCATATTCTCCATCTCTTATGAAGTATATTACGGTTTTGCCTGTGGCTGACATGGTGCTTCCCATTTCAAAATCCGCATCAAATCCCCGCTCTTCCATCATGGCCCTGTTGCCCGCGAAGAAGACTTCATCATCAAGTATCGCTCTGACGCCCCTTCCGGGATACTCTTCAAAGGCCTCGGCTTCCGGTATCTCATCGATAATTCCATCCGGTTCGTTCTCCATCATTTCCATGGCCTCTGCTACTATTGCCTTTGCGAGAGGGTGCCCCGAGTTCTTCTCTATTGCTGCCGCTACGAGCAGGTCTATGCCAATAACATCGGTGACAAGTGGTTTCCCCTGTGTTATTGTTCCCGTTTTGTCAAGGACCACGGTATCGATATCACTGGCCCTTTCCAGTGACTCGGCTGATTTAACCAGTATTCCATGTTCCGCACCAAGCCCTGTGCCGACCATGATTGCCACAGGAGTGGCAAGGCCG
>JAUNIQ010000024.1 GCA_030535275.1 Bacillota bacterium
AGTTACACAAGAGCATATTTCACAATCCAGAAAACATGTTATATTTCTTCCTGTCGTTAGTCCATCCTCTTAAAATATGATGTCCTAACAAATAATTAGCCAAAATACCTCTGATGAGCTACTTTACAACTTTTCAATTCAACAATGCAACTTTAGGAAGGCCACGCCACAACTTTAGGAACATCAAATTGTAACAGTGCAACTATTGTTATGATTTTTAGGGGTTATTTTCACAGTATTTGCCAAAATAATCTCATTTCTTTAATATGGCAAAATCTCGCAAGCCTTATAGCTCAAGGGTTCATAACAAAACGACCTATTGTATCAATGGGTCGTTGAGATCTGAAAGGGAACAACCAATTTAATACAATCTGTAAAAACGACAATTGTTCTCAAAAATGCATAGTTGAATAAAAAAGCGACAATTGCCCTTGAAAATGCATAGTTGGCATTTTACGTCTGGTTATTCCTCGTTGTTTATCCATTTATTATTTTTATGTTTTGATTCAAAACAACCCGGTACAATAATTGCTATAAGAAAACCAAATCCCGGAATTAGATTCAGAAGAATCCACGCTGCCGACTTATTAGCATCATGCAAGCGTTGAATTTCAAAAATAATGAACAATATAAATTCAGCAATATATCCCAAATAGTATGCTGGCATACTTGTATATTGACCAGTCTGAATACTTGCACCACCCAACATGGCGGCAAAAACAACTCCAATCAGTAATCCGCCTCCAACGAATAATGCAATCATTCTAATCCAGTATTCTTTTCTCGTTATCGGACGTGTAAAAAAGCCCTTCTTCTTTTTAGTTTCATCCACATTAACAGCAGTATCTACAATGTTGTTTTCTTCCATCGCAGTTCCACACTCGGGGCAAAACCATTTATCTCCTGATTCGTATCCACATTTAGGACATTTTCTCATTTTGAGCCTCCTGTTATTTTTAATTTACACTAAAAGTCTTATTCTCCAAACTCAATAGTTGGGATTATCTCATCTAGGTCAGCACTTGCATCCGCACCCATACTTGCAATCTCATAGAGTACACCGTCTCTGAGAATATATACAACACTCATTGATTTAGACATGTCGTCCTCAATTATTACTCCTTCTGATGGAGTGTTTACATAGTCCGCTCTATATGCTGTGCAACCTGCCACCTCAGTACCCTCTCCACCTGTGCGTTCCAGCTCACAACCTTCGGCTTCAAAGTCCTGGTACATTTCATCCATGGCGTCTCCCATATTGAGCAAATCGTCTGATGTAATGTCTGCATCTATAGATCTTGCAACCATATATGACGTTTCCGATTCGAAGAATTTCAGTTCATTGTAATCACTCGTGTCGACTGTTGACTCGTCCTCATACCAAACTGAATGGTCAAGCGAAAACGACATTGCTTCAATATTATATGTATCATATGTTGCTTCCTGTGAACTGTCTTGTGTGTTTTCCTCTGTTGTGGTCTCCCCGCAGGCAGTTAATCCAAACATCATAATGATTGCTGCTAATATTACTAATATCCGTTTCATTACAACCTCCATATAAAAAATATATACCCATTCAAAATTTTCAACACAAATTCTTTTTGATAATTCTACCATAAAAAAAGTGCAGTAACCATAACAGCCACCGCAAATTTATCTGAGTTCCTTTTCAAGACACCTCTTATATAATTCTTCCCCTGTTCCATTCATTCCAAGGGACGTATATGCATCATGCAAATAGTTCAGATTCTCAAGTTCATCTTCACTAATGCTGTCCTGCTGCAGAAGATACCTGCACTGCCGATAGAAGCTGTCATGGGCCAGAGCCTTTAATGCATCGTCATATACTTTCATTTTCTTCAGTATTCTCTTCACCCACAGAATTACCGCTCCGACAAATGCACCTGAGGCGGCTGTTATAACCGCCTTCACTATCATATCCATCATCTCGCTCCAGGAGTGCAATGATGCACCATATTCCTTTTCTCTGCCGCTCTGGAATGCATGCGTTGATAAAGTGATCGTCCACGATGACTTCATTTTAGAGTTTCACATGTTTGGTGGTGTAGTAATCACTGTGTAACCACTCTTCTTGCCATTCTTGCACTAAAAAAGATACTGAAACGATTACAATCGAAGCATTTACCTTTAGAACCACAAAATCAAGCCGGAAATTGGCTTGATTTTTATTGTTTGCAATTTGAGAAATCATGCGAAACCCCTTGGCACAAGGGCTTTCAAACACAAAACCCCTTCTGATACGATTGTATTAAAAGGGGTTTGTGATCTGGGAAATGTACACCGGTTTAATACAATGCACCCTCTAAAATCTTAGGGGGTGCATTTTGTAAATTATTGGAAGTCGAATATCTTTGTTAATCATTGCCCTTGTTCAGAACGATTTCCATGTCATTTATCAGCTGGATGAACAGCTCTGCCAGCTCAGGATCGAACTGTGTTCCTGCACCGGCTTCAATCTGTTCCCTTGCATAGTCAATTGAAAGTTCCTTTCTGTAAGGTCTGTCTGTTGTCATGGCATCAAATGAGTCTGCTATTGCCAGGCATCTTGCAGCCACAGGAATATCCTCTCCTGCTGTTCCTCTAGGATAGCCCTTGCCGTCCCATCTTTCATGATGTCCAACTGCCGCAGGAATCAGATAATCCATCGAAGGCAGATGGCGAATCATATCAATTGAACTGTTAACATGGCCCTTGATTATTTCATACTCTTCATCGTTGAGGTTCTCTTCCTTTTTCAGTATGTTCTCAGGAATGCTGATCTTGCCGATATCATGCAGAAGTCCTGCTGCATAAACCATTCGAATCTGGTCTTCACTCATGTTGTTGGCAGCAGACAGAATTGCCGCATATTTGGCAACGTTCTTACTGTGCTGTGCAGTGTAGTGATCCTTGGCGTCAATGGCTGCAATCAGTGCAAAAATTGCCTGCGAGGAATCGCCCAGAACACTGTCCTTGTTAGTTTCTATTATCTTCTCAACTCGCTTGCGCAGATTGAATGTTGCCGTATCGTTGCCTGTAAATACAAGCACCTGATCCTTACCGTTGTTCTTGGCCTTGTAAACTGCCAGGTCGGTATTATCCACAAGCTCCCCAACAGAGGATGCGGCGTATGGAGTGACACAGATTCCACAGGAAGCGGTAATCTTCTTGTATGAGGATCTGAAATCACTGTCGTTGATTGCTGCGATTTCCTCACGGATATTTTCTGCAAAGGTCTTGGCTCTTCTGGCGTCGTAGCCAGGCAGAATAACGGCAAATACCTTGCCGCTGTATCTGAATACCTGCCCGTTTTCCCCTGCAGCGATTTCTATTATCGAAGCTGTCTTCTTCAGCACCTCGTCACCTTCATTGGCTCCGTATAGCTGGTTGTACAGTTTGAAGTCGTCGATATCCACGAATAGCAATGCCAGACATTCGTTTTCTTTCTTGTCGAATTCTTCTGCAATTGCCTTTGTGAAATACCTATAGTTATATACGCCTGTCATGGCATCAGTTCTGGCTTCTCTAGCCACCTGCTCAAACAGACTTGCGTTCTTCATTGCGATTGCAGCGATTGAACTTATTGTTGAAAGGAAGTTCATGTCTCCTGAAGTATATGTATTGTTCTTGTCTTTCTTTGACAGCAGTACAAATCCCACCACAGCCTCCTGCTCAGCCAGAGCCATAATGCAGGAAATGCTCAGCTGGTTAAACAGAAGCTTTTCGCTATCCCACATGGACAGGTAGTGAGTGCTTCCACGGAAATCCTTCATTGTGAAGCAAGGCTCTACAACTTTTGCGTAATCCACCAGAGGGATGTCTTCTCTAAGAACAAACTGGTGATCCGACAGAGGACTTGAAACGTACTTGAACTTGAATTCCCCTTCCTCCAGCATACAGATGTACACTTCCTCTGCGGTGATTTCTGTCTGAATTGTGTCGGCCATCAGCTTCATGATGTTATGGCTGTCCAGGGTCTGAGTTGCAGATTCGGAGAATATTTTTATCAGACGTTCCTGCTGCTCCTGTCTGGTAAAAAGTGCATCCATGAGCATTGACAGAAGCATGTAGCAGAGCCAAACGATTCCTACTGCGATAACAACTACGATTGATGTGGCCGCTTCATGTGAAATGTGCATCAGGTCGTGGAGTCCGTTAATCATGGATTCAACGTAGTTGATAACTATAACCAGACATATGAATACAGATGCAAAAACAACCACGCCTCTGGATACCAGAAGTGTAAGTCTGAACATTCTCTTTTTATACAGTGAATATACCAGGAACGCAGCGGCAATGATTCCCGAGAGAGTATCCCAAGGGAATATGTTTCCCGGAATAAGCTGCAACATGTTTCCGAACGCGATGATAATGCAGCCTGCAATCATGGCATTCATTCCAGGAGATTTGGTTCCGGTTTTCCTAACAGATCTTCTGATGACGACGACAATGGAAGCCACTATGCATGCAAAGAATGCATATGGTATTGCTATGGTCCATCCTACATCATACATGAATACCGTTCCTGCATCTGTCTGTACCGGAGCAGGCGGTTTAAGGAATAATCCCAGTCCGGTGAGAATCAGTATGATAAATGTTCCTGCGCTCCATACAATCTTGAGAAATACACCTTTTGTCTTTGTAAATGAGCACACGAAAATATACGTCAGATCCGCTATGCAGAACAGAGCCAGAATTGACACATAGTACCAGAATGTCAGTCCCGGAGCCACCTGCAAACGCATGAGAATAGAGCCCCCCGTCCATAATATGAAGGAAACAAGCAGGGCTACGAACGTCTTAACGACCGATGTTTTCTTGGCTGCTATGAATGAAATGAATATTATAGCATAGCCGCACATTGCTATTAAGTTGACGTAGAGAAATGGTACGTTGTTCATTCTTGATAGCTTATCCTTGATATCTCATGAGAGCCGAGAGATCAGTTGCGTGGACATTGAGTTTGGCCAGGCATCGTCCTGTATCTCTGCAATACGCTTTCATTGTACCGCTTTTTAATATTGTAATCTTTAACGGTTCCATATTAAGAAGTTTCTTAAGGTCAGCGTAGTCGCTGTCAAAAGCCTTGAAGTAGGCAGCCAGATGCTCCGTAAGCAAAGTCTTGCCTGTTACGTCAGACACCTGTGAATCCTTAGAAATTTCAATGTATAAATGCATGTAAGGATTGTCATTTCTATCGTATTCCTTACGTACAATCCAGTCTTCAATTCCAAGCTTGGAAAGCCTGATGGTTTCCTCGATTTCCTTTTCGGAAATACGCGTGAAGCTTGCAATGTCGATGATGCTGGGAACCCTGTCGTAGAATGCGAACCTAGGCAGCTCACCTGTCGGACTTGAGCTTACGCAGGTGTAAACATCACCGATTCTGTATCTCATAAATGCTCCTCCATGAAGAACACTTAAAACGATTTCGTAATTTGCACCCTCTGTTACTTCATTCATGAGAACAGTCTTAGGTATGTATGATGGATCCTTCAGATTTCTCATGTACTCATGCTGAGGAATAAATTCATAGAAGCATGCGTCAGGGAACAGCACCATACCTCTTCTCATGAGAGATTCAGTTCCAATACATGTGGACTCTGTTCCTGCTGCAATTTCAATAGGTTCGATTCCCCAGGCATCAGAGAGCCTCTTTCTATAGTGCTCCGCATCTGTTCCGGTGCACACAAAGCCCTTCAGTCTGAAAATATCTCTAGGCAGAATTTCTCTTTCTTCCTTCTTTGCTGTATATTTTGCTTTGATGAATCTGCTGAGAATAAGCGGTGAAATCGGAAACTTTTTTCCGCTGCTGCTACCTCCGCCGCCTGCCATCTTGCCGAAACTTTCGGTTATGTAATTAGCTACCGCTGCATTTGCAAAGAAATAATCAATACCCTTGGACATTCCCATCTTGAAGCCCTGTTTGATTCTCTCGCTGAAGCTGCTTATGGATGCATCGTTATCAGGAAGCCATTCGAAATCTATGGCTTCATCAAGCAATGACGGAATGAGTCCTGACATATAAGGCAGAGGTGCTCCGCCATAAAGAACTCTATCACCTTTCTTTACATTTATCTGACCTTTTTCTTTAGCAGAAATGAGTATAGTCAGTGCTGAGAGATTATGTCTGTATGTATCCAGCATGCTTCTGGTGTACGGCGCAACTTTTACAGGTTTGATTCCGCCTTCCCATGTTGTCTGAATCCAGATGATAGGTTCTCCCGGAAGCATATCACGTCTTTTTGCCAGTAATATATCAGCGTAATCATCATAAGTAGTCAGCGGGAACTGGTCTCTGAAATCATCAATTGAATTCAGAGTCTTCCCCTTAAGAAGACTTTTACCCAGACCTGATTCTGACCAGACTCTAATCTGTTCATCCATCAGTCTGTTCTGGATATTCATGTATTCATCTATATCCAGATCCATAAAGCCGCAGTATTCCTGCCATATGCTTTTTGAAGGATCTTCCTTTAACTGTTGCTGAAATCTCATTACTTTCTCCTGAAGTCCCCTATGCAGTGGCTGATGCTTTTGCAATTGGGAACAAGAAACGGTGTTGTTTCTTTATATTCTTCATATCCCCGAAACACCTTGGGGAAAACGATCAAATCTTCAAACGCTGCCAGCAGCACGTTCAATACGCACAACATGACCATGCCCGGAAAATCCATTCCTATGCAAAGCCATAAAATTATGAACAATAAAACGAAAAACAGCACACCCGGATGTCTGCAAAGGGCATACATCCTTGTCGTATTAACTGTTCTTCTCTCTTCGTCCCAATATTCAATATATGCATCTTTCGTATTGAAGGAGAAAAAGAGGGAGTATACTTCTGCCCAGGCAAAGGCAATGCCCAGGATCCCAAGTATAATTCTGAGCCACACTGCATGTACAGGTCCAACCCCTAGCGGAATGCACATCCATATGGACGATACTGCGATAAAAGCTGCTCCCAGCGGAAAACAGAAATTAAGATACTTTTTTCTGAATTTCCAGTCATTGCAATCATGAAGAAAGCAAAGCAAGAACGCTAAAATACCGACAATATACACTCTTCACCACCTTATATCATCCTCAATTTACGTTATATTATACAATGGCAAGTTTGTTATAACAATAAAAAGATATTAAGGTTACCCTTAATTTCTTATAATTACAACTGTTTTATTAGCAGCATATTTATACAATTTATATTAAGCACAATATGTTGTTAATAACATGAATATTACCTCAAGATGGAGTAGTAATCACTGTGTAACCACTCCTCTTACCATTCTTGCACTAAAAAAGATACTGAAACGATTAGGGATAATGAAACGATTACAATCGAAGCATTTACCTTTAGAACCACAAAATCAAGCCAGAAATTGGCTTGATTTTATTGTGTGTAATTTGGGAGACTAGTGCAATTTTGGTATTTGTAATGATATTCCCCCCCCAATTCTCAAGAGAATATTGCAAAATAGCCTTATTATAAGAGCATGAAATGCAGAGTTTATTATCTAACCAGGTTGGCATCCTTGTTTCATCTACATATCTGTTTTGATTAAGATTAACAACAATAATTGGAAGGTTTAGATATAGTGCATCCTCAGGTTATTATCTCCATTTATTACTTGAAGAAGGAGAATCCGTGCAGCTATTTAGTTAAAAAAAGTTTAGATGCTTTATTATGCATCTAGACTTTCCTATTTGTACATCTGTGTCCTTTGCTTAATTCATTCCCTTAGGAATTATGTTCATTACATAGCTGCTTACTCCTTCAATTTCACAGCCATCAACTACTCCTGATACTACGCCTTCGCCTTTAACGATTTCTCTATCAAAATCTATAATCTTATCATCATCATTCTTATACAGAACAATTAATTCTGCATCGATCGGTTCACCCTCTACACCTGCATTGTAGGCCAGTGAACCATCATCATTTGCTTCACCTTCCAAAGTGAGGTTGCTGTAGAAATCATATCCGCCTTCTGCAGGTTCGCCTGTTTCAACATCGCAGTCATAGTCGTCATATTCCTTATCGAATTCGAACACTTCAAATACACTGTCCCCTGCCATAATGTATGGGATTTCAGTTACTGTTGTTCCCAGTTCATTATCTTCCTCGTCATACCAAACAACTGTTACTGTTGCGCTTATATCTTCATCTCCGTTATTTGTGAAGGTTCCTGCAACGGCACCTGTAGTCCCAACATCTGTTGTGTTAACGTCTATGTTTGTTTTTGAAAGAGAACAACCAATTTAATACAATTTGTAAAAATGAAATTCGATTTCAAAAGTGCGTCGTAATGTAAAAAAACGAAATTTGAAGCAATTTGTGAAATTCAACGATTATAACAGGAATAGTATATGGGATTAGAACCGGCAGCTGGCTGCCTGCAATACTTTGCATTCCGCTCATAGCGGCAGTGGCAGCATACCTGGTGAACTTCTATTATAAAAATGTGCTGTACATCTGCCCGAATTGTCACAAAGTATTTCGTCCGGGCATGAAGGAATTTTTCTTTGCCGGGCACACGCCAACAACCAGGAAACTCGCATGCCCTGAATGCGGAGAGACAAACTACTGCGTTGAAACGACTGAATGCGCCAATTAGGCCATAAAAGATTCAATATTATGATAGAATAAAAGAAACAGGATGAAGCAGTTGTTGTCTCCGGGGGGGGGCAAAAATGGATAACAAAAAGCATACAGATTTAACATGGAAAGATGTGCCGGCTGGAAAGAAAAAGAAGTTTGCATTACGTGCGTTTATTATTGCACTCTGTGCAGTGATTGTCGGATTGCTGAATTGCTGGATAATTGGAGAGTTCAGAACAGATGTCAGAGAAACAGTGGATCAGCTCACACAGGCTGAGGAGCCCGACTTAAACGGAATCGGCCTTGATGACATCATGTCATGGGAAGCCCCTGAAGGATACGGCGAGGGCATAGAAACAGAAAGCAAAAGCAAGGAGCTCATAGGCATGGAATGGAGCGATGAAGACTCCATGATTTCAATCTGCATGCAGACCTACAAGGGCGAGTGCGTCATGGGTTTCGAAGAGGGAAACATAGACAGTTACATTAAAGAAGAAAGATATAATCTGGAGCCTGTAAATATCGGAGAGAATGAAGAAGTTAAGGCATATATCAGCGCCGAACCGGTAAGCGGGAAAGCCATAAAAGATGAACCAGCAGAGGACTGGAATCCACCGGCAGACAGCCACCGCCTGGAAGCGGCTTTTCAATATGGTGAACATGTCATTTCGGTATGCCTGGAAAAATACAGATTCAGTGAGGATGGTTCGGCTTCTGATTTTTCCGGAGCATTAACGGAGAAACAAATAGAATCATTTTACAGCACCCTGAGCTCAATTTCATTTCATGATATTGATGGGGAATAGACAAACAAAAAAGATGGCAGAGGGTTAAACCTGAAGTTGTCAACTAAAAGTAGACACTAAAAAAACGAGTGTGTGCGATACTCTGATTGTCTGATACTCACTCTACTCTCCTGAAACAGTCTTCCTTATCTTCGGTTCCGCCTCCGGATGCTTTTGCAGCAGTTCTTCGACAGAATGCAATTCATCCATATTATATTTCCGGGCATAATAGTAATCTGGAAGCAGCCTGATGAACACAAGGATAATCACCATCCATGCAACTCCGTTATCTGTCATGAAAGCTCCGATAACCAGCACTGCCAATAATAATACAAAAGCAACAATGGCGGCTGTAGGCATTCTCCAGAGCCTGTCCCACTGCGGGTATTTCCTGTTGCCTTTGTGTTCAAGTATGAACAGCGGTATAACGAGAATAATCAGTATTACAATCAATGTGATCATCCAACTGGTTGATTGAGCAGGAAACCGCAATGTCATCGCGATCCCAAAAACAATAATGATGACCGCTGCATTGATTAGCTCAAGTAGTTTTATTGTTGAATATTTCATTTGCCTTCTTCCTCCTGTAAATTGCAGCGATACACGAGATAACAACAAGAATCGGATGAAGATACCACAAAAGATCAAGTCCGCTTGTTATCACTATTAATCCAACCAGAGATACAAACGCCGTAATCAGATAACATGCCAGCAGCACAATGCCCAAAACCAATCCTGTTCTGCTTTTACCCCAAAGACAGGTAACAAGGAATCCGATTCCCATGATCCACGCACCAGTTTGATAAGGATTGATGATCGTAAATACAGGCATTATCTGATCCTGCGCTCCTTCCGGTAGAGCAAATATATAGATGCCCATGAATACAAACAATATAATACAAATTGCATCAATAACCTTCACTGCTCTCATAGACACTTTCGTTACCTCCAATTCGTTTCTTTTTTCTAATCTACCAGATAACTTTCGTCAGGTTCAGCAAGTCTGACCTCAGTTACCCTGTCTCCTGTTATGTCAAGTTCCAGCACCATGTACTCGGCATCTTCCCGTTTTAACTGTGCCTTAAACCTGTCCTTTGAAACACATTGTCGTTCGAAATAACAGTCATTGAATATGCAGTCGTCAGCCAGTTTATAGTTCTTCTCTTCGTTGACCCATTCCCTCGTTTTCGTACTGCGCTGCCAGCCTTTGAGCGTTATGCTGCCATCTCCGATTATTACATCTTCAAGTTCATCGCTGTTTGGCGATCTCCAGTGTCCGCTTATGGTGTACTGCTCAGGCTCTTTCGCAAAAACAGCATCTCCGCCTCCGTTTGACAGTGTGATGCCTTTCCTGCTGAGCGAATAGTTCATAATGAGGTATTTGCCCTCTGTTTTCCATTTGTCTGACGGCAGCTGCTCGTAATAATCTTTATCATATTCTATGGCTATCTGACTTTCATGCAGCGAAACGACCGGACCTTCAATTCCAGGGTTACCAGCCTCATTATCATAAATAGACAGGTAAAGGCTGTCTTCGTCGTTATAACTTATGCTGAGATGCCACCATCCGTCTGTACCGGCAGAATCCACTCCCTGATACTCACCCAGAAGGTCTTTGACCGCAGACTCGTCAATTGTTTTATCGATCTTTGTACATCCGCAAAAGCAGAACATCAGCATACATATCAGCAGTGCTGTTACAATATTATTTCTCATATTCTTTCCCCCTGTTTTTTTTGTACTATTTCTAATCAATTATAGCATAAAAAAATGTGCAAAGCCTTTCCACCGGCTTTGCACATTCTGCTCATGTGTAGTTTTTCATGGTTATTCCTGCATAGGAATGAAGCAATCTTCTGCAGAACATCTTCCTTGGTTCCTCTTCTGGTTCCTCTTCCTCTTCTTCATCGTCAAAGAAGAGTTCCTCGGCTGCGCAGGCTGTGAAATGTTCCAGAAATGAATCAATGAATGATTCGTTCTTATCTGCTACATAGAACAGCACTCTTCCGAATGACATCTCACCGGCATCAATAAGTCCGGCAAATACCAGGCCCATCGAAAACCATCTTCCTTCGCATCTTGATTCACAGAACTTCTCAAGACAGTATTCGAAATCATCCATGGCATCGTCCATTTCAAAGAAATCTCTCCAGCGATTGAATGCTTCTACTGCGAGAATTCTGCTTACTTCATTTTCAATTGCTTCAGGCGTTACATACTTCTTTTCCTTCACTATAACTTTCTTTACAACTTTCACTTTCTTCATGTCATACCTCCTACATATGGAAATTAAAAAAGCCATATCCCGATTGATATGACCATGTATCTTCCATATGTATTCGCACCCTGAAGTCCCTTTTCGATGAGGGACGCAATCGTTTTGAATGCACTCAGGTGCACCTGTATGCACCCACCTGCACTTTTCGGGAATCGCCGGAACCCTTGGTATTGCTGACTTCCCTTGAAAATAAAGAGACCGGAGCGTTTTGCTCCGATCTGCAAAGTGTGGTGCGCCCAGAGGGACTTGAACCCCCACGCTCTCGCACTAGTACCTAAAACTAGCGTGTCTGCCAATTCCACCATGGGCGCCTATTCAGTTTATGACCACTGGGGGCTAACGCCACCCGAGCGACCTCGCTAATTATAACATAAAAAACTGACAAAGGGTATGTCCCTCTGCCAGCTTTTTTTATTAATACTTAGAAGCTGAATTCGTATTCTTCTCCTGTTTCCTGAGGTATTACTGTCATGGTTTTGTTAGCCATGTCGAACACTGTTGTGTAGCAGGTTATCCATGCCTTGCCTTTGCCCATTGGCTGGCGGCCTGCCTTGTAGTTTTCGAGTGATTCGGCAATCAGATCTTCCCACTTGCCTGCCTTTGAGAGGTCACCGTCGGACAGGTCCGGATCGCCGTAGTCTGCTGAGGTGCAGCCTTCAGGTATTGCCTGCTCTGAGTACCAGAACGGAACCATGCTTGTATCATATGTCTGGCTGAAGTTAACGCTCTCCATGAGCTTGATCATGCCTTCCTTTGTTGAGGCTGTATCGTAGTTCTCCTTGAGAATGTTGAAACGTTCGATTCCTTCAGGATTGTCCGGCATGTTTACTCCGTCATAATCCCAGAGGAAGAAGTTTGTTACAACCGGCTGATCCTCAATAACCTTGACTTCATTATCTACCAGCTCGATTACTACATCCTTTTCTCCGTCAGCTATTCTCCAGTGGAATTCCTGACTCATGGCGTCTGAATGTGGTGCGTAGATGTTAGATGATTTAATCAGCTCGATTGCTTCATCAACAGTGCTGCAGTAGTCCAGAACTGTTCTGACCAGTCTTGTTGCACACAGATCCTCACCTTCCGGATTGGTTCCTGTTGTGTCTGCATAGAGCCCGTTTGGAACAACCAGAATGTTTACTGTCAGGCCCTGGTCGTTTATTCCGTCGAGAAGATTGAACGGCACTACCTCGTAGTTATCATTCCACTCACCGCTGTCAACCACATCTGCAGTCAGGCCATTAATCAGTCCTGCGACACCGATTACTCCGTATCTGTCGTCAGTTGCCGGAGTTTTAACTACGAAGTACGCTGCGTCATCATAGCACCAGTCCAGGTTACGACCGAAGAAATCTCCGTTTACAACGCTGGCACATCCGCCACCGCCTTTGAATTTTTCTCCCAGTTTAACTTCCATTGAATCGTAGTCGTAATCTTCGAATTCAATTGAATATGTGTAATCTGCTATTTTTTCTATGTTGAGTGCTTCCATTTTTTATGCATTGTCCCCTTCTGCTTCACCCTGTCCATCTTCACTGCCGCACGCGCAGAATGCAAAGGCAAGCATTCCTGCCAGCAGAACAACTAGTAATTTCTTTATGCCATTTCTCCTTATCGCTTTGTCTGCTTTTGCATTATCTATTTCTCGAGTACTTCACAGATGCGATATGCCCTGTCAAGATGTTTTGAAATGTTGTTCATTCTGTCAACAAATTTCTGTTCGAAGAAATCCTCTGCCATTCTCTCCAGCATGCTGTCAGGGCGTGTATGTGTTACCAGCTCGAGCATCTTTTCCTTGCCTACAGCCTTCTGCTGGTGCTCAGCAAATTCTGCAACTCTCTCTGCCTGCTTCTTGATTTCGTTTCCTCTGAATTCGCCGTTCAGCTCCAGTCCGCGCTTAGCCATTATGCGCAGTCCTGAAACGCGAGTGACGATTGTGTTGTAGTTCATCTGGTATCTGATGTGCTCAGCATACGGATGAGTTGTCTTGAAGTTCATGTAGATGTTGTATCTCCAGAACACCTTGTCAAAATCGCCCATCTTCAGAGTGTACTGCTGCGGCGCCTTAAGTTCGAACTTTCTCGGTCCCTCAGTCCAGAATTCTTCAACTTCAACATAGGCATCCTTTACCTGGTCAAAGTCGATAATGTAAGGATTCTTCACCTTAAATGTTTCTTCCGGTCCCTTTACGACAACAAAGCATCTGCGCTTCTTGTCATAGATGAACTGCATTGCATCTGAGTACTTCTTGACACCCATTGCTTTTGTTGCATCAAAGTCGCTCTCGAGTCTCTTCAGATTCTCCAGCTGAAATGCTTTTTCTTCTTCAGTTACCTTTCTTGTTGTTTTCAGTATTCCCATAACAGACCTCATTTCTTTCTTGGTGTTATTCCGGAATTTATCATTCCGCCTCTCTTAATTATATCCGAACCGAAGCGTTCTCTCAAGACATCAACCGCCTTATCGGCACTTCGATCTTTCTCACTGTCAGGAGCATCTTCCGCAAAAGCAGACTGCTTCCCAAAGGCAGACCGGCCCGTTTCTCCAAACAGTGAAAGCTGTTCCTGTCCCTCCCTGTCCATTTCAGATAGAGATAACCCTATAAGGCGAAGTGGCGTTCTGCCATCCCACAGTTCTCTGTAAAGCTTTTTTGCCACCTCATAAACATGAGTGGTATTGTCCGTGGCGGTAGCCAGCTTGTGCTGATGCGAATGCTTCTTCATGTCGTTTCCGCGAATGGTTACGCTGACGCAGAAGCCCTTCACATCATCCCTTCTAACCCTGGCTGCCACATTGTCTGCCAGATGGAGCAGCACGTTTTCCCCTTGCTCCCAGGTGGTTATATTTTCGTCAAAGGTAATCTCATT
Source organism: Bacillota bacterium (assembly GCA_030535275.1). Taxonomy (GTDB): domain Bacteria; phylum Bacillota; class Clostridia; order Peptostreptococcales; family Anaerovoracaceae; genus Lentihominibacter. Next base: position 14,524 of record JAUNIQ010000024.1, read on the forward strand.
CCCGTATCCCTTAGGCGCTTCAGGTACATCGTTAACTGGCGATGAGTCCATTCCGTTAGCGAAGTTCCAGAGTTGTTCTCCCAGCTTGTTTCCAAGGAGAGCCTGGACTGCTTTTGCATCTGCTGACGCCAGATCACCGATCGTATTGATATGAACCTTCTTCAGCTTCTCCACGCTGGATCTGCCGCAAAGGAACAATTCTCCCACCGGCAGCGGCCACATTTTCTCTGCTATTTCCTCTTCAAACAGCGTGTGCACCCTGTCCGGTTTCATGAAGTCACTGGCCATTTTAGCCAGCAGCTTGTTGTGAGCCACACCCACATTCACTGTGAATCCCAGCTCTTCCCGGATTCGATCCTTAAGCTCATGAGCCGTCTTAATCGGATCGGGATGGAGTCTCTTCATGCTGGTCATATCCAGAAAACATTCATCAATGGAGAACTCCTCCACCACGGGAGTATATTCCCTGCAGATGCTTTTGAAAGCTTTCGAGCACTGTGAATATAGTGCGAAATCAGACTGGGCAATTACAAGACCGGGACATTTTCTCACCGCTGCACTTACCGGCTCTCCGGTTACAATTCCAAACTTCTTGGCAGGAATTGACTTGGCCGTAACGATGGATGTTCTTTTCTCAGGATCCCCGCCGATAATTGACGGCACCAGCCTGATGTCCGGTTCCCCGTTTGCAACTCTTCTTGTTGCCTCCCAGGACAGGAATGCGCTATTAACATCTACGTGAAATATTACTCTTCCCATGGCTCAATTATAACATAAAAAGGCCCTGGGAATGTCAACATCCGATCTCGTCGGTTTCATTGCAGGGCCTGTGCCGGTATACATTTAAGATATATAATTTAGTTATCGAAACCAAGGTATTCATAGTCTGATATTGTATAATTAATCAGATCTTCTTCGCACAGCATTCTGATTTTTCTGTTTTCCAATATTCTTTCTGCCTTTTCCATATCATCAACCTGCATTACAGCATATGCACTGTAGGGCTGCTTTCCTACAAACGCATACATGTATTCTACGTTTACATCACCCTCATTCAATGCATTCAGAATTACGCTCAGTGCTCCACTCCTGTCATCCATTTCAACGGCCAGCACCTTATTGCAAAACACCAGTGTCATCTCCTGTAATATATCTCTGGCTTTATTCAGATCAGATACAATGAGACGTACCAGCCCGAAGTCGCTCGTATCCGCCAGACTCATTGCCCTGATATTGATTCCTGCTTTTGAAAGTTCAGAAACTATTTTCGCCAGCTTACCCGGCTTGTTTTCCATATATACTGAAATCTGTGTTATTGTCATTTCCTTTATCTCCTTATTCATGCAGTTTTCTCCTGTCAACTACTCGTACTGCCTTGCCTTCGCTTCGTGCTATTGATTTAATCGGTACCAAATGAATTTTAGGGCTGATACCCAGCATTGCCCTCATTGATATTTCAATGTCTTTCTCCATCTTCTGGATATCCGATATTTTGTCAGACAGTTGTACAGATGACATTTCCACATATACATCAAAGGTGTCGGTGTTGTTTTTTCTATCAATTTCTATCTGATAATTTGGTGAGTGACCCATCTTCAGCAGAACCGCTTCAATCTGACTTGGGAACACATTTACACCTCTGATAATCAGCATGTCATCACTTCTTCCCATTGGCTTTGTCATTTTCACGTGAGTCCTGCCGCATGAGCATTTCTTTCGTGAAAGAATGCAGATATCTCTTGTTCTGTAACGGAGCAGCGGGAAAGCCTCCTTATCAAGCGATGTAAGAACCAGCTCTCCTTTTGATCCTTCAGGAAGCACTTCTCCCGTTTCAGGGTCAATTATTTCAGCATAGAAATGATCTTCGTTAATGTGCATACCGCTCTGTTCTTCACATTCGAAAGCAACTCCAGGTCCACTGGTTTCAGTGAGTCCATAAATATCGTAGGCTTTTATTCCCAGACTTTTCTCTATGCTGCGTCTCATTTCCTCCGTCCATGGCTCGGCTCCGAATATTCCCGCCTTCAGTTTGTTTTCTTCAGGTCCGATATTCTGCTCTGCCATTGCTTCCCCAAGATATGCTGCATAGGATGGGGTACAGCAAAGTATGGTGGATTCCATATCCATCATGAATTGAATCTGCCTGTCAGTATTTCCGGAAGACATTGGCAGTGTCAGACAGCCCACCTTATGTGCACCTCCATGAAGTCCGGCCCCACCGGTGAACAGACCATATCCATATGCCACGTGACATACATCCTCATCACTTCCTCCTGCAGCCACAATTGCCCTGGCGCAGCATTCCTCCCAGATGTCCACATCCTTCTGCGTATAGAATGCCACGACTCTTTTTCCTGTTGTCCCCGAAGTTGACTGTATCCTTACACATTTCTTCAGATCCGTTCCGCGAAGCCCATGGGGATAAGCCTCTCTCAGATCGTCCTTGCAGAGGAACGGAAGCCTTTTAATATCCTCTAAACTTCTAATATCATCAGGACACACCCCTCTCTCTTCCATCAGCTTTCGGTAATAGGGCACGTTGTCATAAACATGACGCACCTGCTTTATTAACTTTTCCGACTGCATCTTTATTATCTCTTCTCTTGACGCAGTCTCTATCTCTTTCTGATAATATTTTTTCATCTATTTATTCTCTCCTTTTTCTTTTCTGATGTTATCCAAGATTTTCTGTTACCTGCACTGTTCTGTTTTCCCCATAGCAGGCAAATATTTCTTCTGTATTCTCTGGTCTTGTTCCTTCTGAAATTGCACTTACCACCGGCACAATAACCAGCCCTCCAAGCATTGCAATTACTCCCGAAATAATTGAATTTCTGAATGCAAATTCAAGAACGCCCAATCCGGTTACGCTTACTATTCCCAGTGAAACAAGCAACTGGAAAATTTCCATTCCTACTCCGAAAGCGAAGGAGGACCAAACTGCAGCTTTACTAACGTTTCTGCTATAAAGCGAAAACAGAAACGGTGCCAGAAATGCACCTGCCAGTGCTCCCCAGGAAACACCCATCATCTGAGCAATGAATATGCTCTTATCTGTAGCCTGCCTGATTGCAATGACTGCTGATATTACAATGAAAACAGCAATAAATATTCTTACTGTCAGCACTCTGCTTTTTTCACTCATTGGCTTTTTCCTGAGTGGTTCAATAAAATCAATTGTCATCGTTGATCCACTTGTCAGCACCAGAGATGAAAGCGTTGACATTGAAGCTGATAAAACCAGTACTATTACAATTCCAACAACCAGTACCGGCAATGTCG
>JAUNIQ010000025.1 GCA_030535275.1 Bacillota bacterium
AATATGTTGATTTTGTGTTGAAAATATGGGAGTTTTGTTCTTTAATAATGCGGGCACTTATGGTAGAATAATTCAGTTATGAGCAAGGCAATAATATCAATCGACAAGAGCAGGTCATTCAGAGTGTACCTGAGCATAACGACGGACATGGTGCAGGAGGCTGCGAAAATCCATGACACTACTCCTCTGGCCGCTGCAGGCCTGGGCAGAGTGCTAACAGGAGCAGGCCTTATGGGCATCATGATGAAGAATCCTGAAGACAAGTTGACCGTAAGCTTCAAGGGTGAAGGCCCGGCAAAGCAGATTCTGGCAACAGCCTACGGCACAGGCAAGGTTAAAGGATACATTTCCAATCCTTACGTTGATCTGCCCCTTACTGAAGCGGGCAAGCTTGACGTGGGCGGAAGCCTGGGACTTGGTGAACTGACCGTAATCAAGGACATAGGCCTGAAGGAGCCTTACATGGGAACCATCGCTCTTGTTACAGGCGAGATTGCAGACGACCTTACAGCATATTTCTATATTTCAGAGCAGCAGAACACATCGGTTGCGCTGGGAGTCAAGGTGGAAACAGATCTTTCAATCGGAGCTGCAGGCGGCATGATCATACAGATGCTCCCTGACGCAGAGGAGGGATCCATCAGCGCGCTGGAGAAAATGATTGCACAGCTTCCGCCGATGACAGGCATGATTGACGAAGTGAAGCAGAACAACAAAGCCGCAAGTGAAAGCGGGCTTGTATTGTTTTTGCTTGAAAGAGTTTTCAGGGATATTGACGAGGAATATAAGCCGGTAGTTCTCGAGGAAAGAGAAATAGCCTGGGAGTGTGACTGCAGCAGAGACAGAATCGAGCAGGCGCTCATGACAATCGGTCGCAAGGACCTGCAGGAAATTATTGAAGAAGACGGACAGGCTGAACTGCAGTGTCAGTTCTGTCTGAAGAAGTATAATTTCAATAAAGAGGAACTTGAAGGGATAAGGGAGAGAATATGAAAGAAGTAATGGTTAAAATCAGAAGCATGCAGACCAGTGCGGATGCGGGCAATGATGAAATGGAATTCATTACAGAGGCCAAGCTCTACAAGAAAAACGGAGCCCTCTACCTGCTGTACGAAGAAAGTGAATTCAGCGGAATGCCCGGATGCAAAACCAGACTGAGACTGCGTGACGGTGAAGTTCAAATGAAGCGCTTCGGTGAAGGCGCAGGAATAGGCAACGAGCTCAGGTTCGAGAAGGGCAAGAAATACTCGGGTATTTACGATACACCTTTCGGACCTATTGAAATCGAACTTCTAACAAATGATGTTGCAAGCAGCATTTCCGATGAAGGAACCGGTCAGGTGGACATCGATTACGAGGTCAGCCTTAAGGGACTTCTTGAAGGAAGAAACAGACTTAACATCACATTAATGTAGGAGGAAGACATGAATAGAAAATTTGCCCGCATAGTTGCATGGGTACTTGTAGGCCTGATGGTAATTACCACACTGGGCTTTTCAATGTTTTATTTTATGGGATAGAAGGCACAGGAAAAACTGATTGGAGGGAAAAATGAAAAAGATAGGTTTTAGTGCAGAGAAATATATTGAAGAACAGTCAAAGTACATTCTGGAAAGAATCGAAGCCGGCGGCGGTGACAGACTCTATCTGGAATTCGGCGGCAAGCTGGTTCAGGACAAGCATGCCATGAGAGTCCTGCCGGGATTTGATGAAAACGCCAAGATCAAGCTCCTGCAGAAGATGAAGGACCAGGCGGAAATCATCATCTGCGTATACTCGGGAGACATTACGACCAATAAGACAAGAGCTGACTTCGGAATCACTTATGATCTGGAAGTGCTCAGACTCATCGACATGTTCAGAAAGTACGACCTGGAAATAAACAGCGTCGTTGTTACAAGATATGAAGAAGACTCGCCTGCAGTAGTCAAGTTCATCAACAAGCTTGAGCAGAGAGGAATCAGAACATACAAGCATAGATTCACAAAGGGTTATCCGACAGACGTGGACACCATCGTAAGTGAAGAGGGCTACGGCGCAAATCCATATATCGAAGTAACAAAGCCTCTCATCGTGGTAACGGGCCCGGGCGGCGGCAGCGGCAAGCTGGCAACAAGCCTGTCACAGCTCTACCATGAGAACCTTCGCGGAAACAAGGCAAGATATGCCAAGTTCGAGACATTCCCAATCTGGAACCTGCCGCTGAAGCATCCTGTAAACGTGGCTTATGAAGCGGCAACAGCAGACCTGAAGGACGTTAACATGATCGACTCCTTCCATCTGGAAGCCTACGGCGAAACCGCTGTAAACTACAACAGAGACCTGGAGGTCTTCCCGGTTGTAAAGAGAATCATTGAAAAGATTACAGGCAAGGAAGCAGAATACAAATCACCTACAGACATGGGTGTTAACCGTGCCGGCTTCGGAATCATTGACGATGAGGTCTGCCGTGAAGCATCATGTCAGGAAATCATAAGAAGATACATCATCGCAGAGTGCGACTTCAAGAAGGGCAAAATCAGCGCAGACATTCTCGAAAGAGCCAAGCTGCTCATGGACGAAATGGGACTGACCATCGAGGACAGACCTGTTGTTCTTCCGGCAAGAGAATATGCTGAACAGAAGAGAGCTGAAAACATTCGCTACACTAACGTGGTTGTTACGGCACTGGAGCTTCCTGACGGCAAAATCGTCACAGGAAGAAGTTCCAGAAGAATGGTTGCAGCCGCTGCTGCAATGCTGAATGCAATCAAGGAACTGTCAGGAATGGCAGACGAAATCCACCTGATTTCACCGAAGATTCTGGAGAGCATTCAGAACCTGAAGACAGAAGTTCTGCAGGCAGAGAAGACAACACTGAACTGCGAGGAAATCCTCACAGCACTGACGATCTCCGCAACAACAAACCCTACGGCAGAATTCGCACTGAACAAGCTGCCTGAACTGAGAGGATGCAGAGCTCACTGTACGGCAATCCTTTCAGACAAGGATGAGAAAACACTTAAGGCACTGGGCATCGACATTACCAGTGATCCTGAATACGTTACAAACAACCTTTATTACAGCTAAAAAAGCCGGGGTGCCGTGTCGGCACCCCTATTTTACAGAAGACCATGTACGCTAAATATTTTGTTCTGTTTGCCATTCTGTTCACAGGATGGTTTCTGAGAAAAATAAACTTCATTGACGATAAGATGAATCACAGCATGAACAAGCTTATCGTCTATTTCGCGTACCCGTGTCTCATTGTCCATAACATCGGAAACGTGGACATGACCGGCAAGGTGGTTCTGGACTTCCTGATCACCTTCGTAATCAGCCTGATCTGCTTCTTCCTTTACGGACTTATTGCCTTCGGATATGCAAAGGCAAGAAAATTCTCGGCGGACGTATCAAATGTTGCAGAGTTCGCAATGACCACGCCGAACAACGGCTTCATGGGATTCCCTGTTTCACTCATATTCTTTGGTGAAAAGGGACTCTTTCTCATGCTCGCCCACAATGCGGCAATGAACTTCTACATTTTCACATACTGCACCAATCTGCTTAACAGAAACAATCCGGAGAAGAAAAAGCCTACACTGAGAAATGTAACCAGGGCGGTATGCAAGTTCCTGCTCAATCCGAATATCCTGGCCCTTTTCATTGGTTTTGCATTAAGTCTGCTGGGAGGAATCCTTCCGGATGTTGTTGACGAATACCTGCTTTATATAGGAAACGTTTCAACACCGATGGCCATGATTTTCATCGGCTCGTCCCTGGCCACATCCGACATGCGAAAGGTTTTCACAACCAGGGTTGTCATTGAATCATCAATTGTAAAGCTGCTGATCATGCCGGCCATCACCATATTGCTGGTGCTGTTTCTACCTGTTGATCCGCTTATTAAGAGCATCATCGTTCTGGGAATAGCCTTCCCGACAGCAGCCACAGTTTCCATGCTGGCGGAACAGGAGAACCAGTCGGCTTTAACGGCAAGCATGATTCTCGTTCTTAGTACAATTGCATCCATTGCAACTGTGCCGGGAGCAATAAGCATCATAAACATGATTTTCTAGATTTCCGCTGAGCAGAGACTCCAGAGAAATTTCGAAGATGTGCAGCACAACGCAGACAGTTAACAGGTCGGGAGTAACCCGGCCTTTTTCAATGCGGTTATAGCTGCTTCTGGACAGGCGGAGCATTGTGCCGAACTCTTCCTGTGAAAGGCCGGTCTGCAGACGGAGAGTCCGCAGATTTGCAGGCAGGTTTACATAGAGGTTGGACAACATGTGGTCAATGTCACATGCTCTTGCTTTTGCAATCATATTCTTTCTCCTTTCTAACCATCTATCTCACGAGCCGGTACGCGAAGTTTAGTTAAGCTGAAGTACGCTTTTCCGTAGCCTGCAACCAAACGGTTGCTTTTTCTTTGTCTTGTAAAGAGCATTGAATAATCGTAAAATGAAAGCGGAGGGAAACCTATGAATATCAGAATAAACACTGACAAAACAGGAATAGCAAAAAGCGACATTGAGGCCCTGAGACCTGAAACCGGCAAGGCGCTGGACAGACTCTGGTCCGGAAATGAGCCGATGACAGGCTGGGTTCAGCTGCCGACGGGCGCCTGCCATGAAGGTCTTGAGTACATTCTCAACCTTGCGGACGCAGTCAAGAACGAAGCGGAGCTCTTCGTGGTATTGGGAATCGGCGGATCCTATCTTGGTGCAAAGGCAGCCATCGAGGCACTGCCGAAATACGAGAGAGGAATTCCTGTTAAATTTCTGGGAAACAATCTCTGCACGGATTATTTCTGGGAAACAATAGAAGAAATAAAGAAGAAAAAGACCATACTCTGCGTGATTTCCAAATCGGGAAACACCATGGAGGTCAGGACCGCTTTTGAAATAGTAAAGCCGCTGCTTGTTGACAGATACGGCAGCGAGGAAGAGGCCGCAAAACGCATAATAGCCATAACCGATGCTGAGAAGGGCTCGCTGAGAGAAGAGGCAAATGAGAAGGGCTATACCAGCATGAGCATACCGGCAGATATCGGTGGCAGATATTCGGTACTGACCCCGGCAGGACTCCTGCCTATGGCAGTAAGCGGAATTGACGTAAGGGCGCTTCTGTCAGGTGCAGCCGAAATGGCGGGATCTCCTGAATGGGATACAGACCTGACGGACTATGCAATCTGCAGATACCTTCTTCAGCAGAGAGGCAAGGAAGTGGAATTCATTGAGCTCTGCCACTCAAGGCTTGCCTATCTTGGCGAATGGATTAAGCAGCTCTATGGTGAAAGTGAAGGCAAGGAGGGCAGCGGACTTCTTCCGACTACTCTGACCTTCTCGACGGACCTTCATTCAATGGGCCAGTATCTGCAGCAGGGAAGACAGATATTCATGGAAACAATGCTTGTTGTTGATGAACCTTCAATTCAGCTGACCATTCCTGCAGGACCTCAGGAGGGAAAGACAATTGCTGAATTAAGCGAGGCCATGGTTAAGGGAGTAATCGAAGCCCACAGAGCTGAAGGCATCCCTATTGTAGAGATTCACATGGACAGGCTGGATGCAGCCGAGTACGGTCAGCTTCTGTACTACCTGGAGACAAGCTGCGCAATCACAGCCATGCTTTCGGGAGTTAATCCTTTTGACCAGCCGGGTGTCGAAAGCTACAAGGCCGAGATGCATAAGCTCCTCGACTAAAAGTTCGTTAAATAAATGATAAACCCCTCAAGACTCTTTACATTAAAGCGTTTCAGGTTTATAATAATCGTTACATAATGCAGTTAATATTTTAACAATCATATTGATTGACTAAGGAGGATATTATTATGGCAATTAAAACAATCGGCGTACTGGGTTCAGGTACAATGGGAGCAGGCATCATGCAGGTATGTGCAGTAGCAGGCTACAATGTAGTTCAGAGATCAAGAAGACAGACTTCAGTTGATGGCGGAAGAGCTACAGTAGAAAAGAAGCTGGCAAAGATGGTTGCAAAGGAAAAGATGACTCAGGAAGATATGGATGCTGCAATGGCAAGAATCTCCGGATCAACTGACCTGGAAATCATGAAGGAAGCGGACTTCATCATCGAAGCAGCTACTGAAGACATGGAAGCTAAGAAGGCTCTGTTCAAGGAACTGGATGAGCTTTGCAAGCCTGAATGCATTATCGCTACAAATACATCAGCACTTTCAATTACAGAAATTGCTGCAGCTACTAACAGAGCAGACAAGATTATCGGAATGCACTTCTTCAATCCTGTTCCTGCAATGAAGCTGGTAGAAGTTGTTAAGGGACTGGCTACTTCAGAAGAAACAAGAGAAGTTGTTCTTGGCCTTTGCGCTGACTTCAACAAGACTCCAGTTGACGTAGAAGAAGCTCCTGGATTCGTAGTAAACAGAATCCTGATCCCTATGATCAACGAAGCAATCGGCATCCTGGCTGACGGCGTTGCTGATGCAGAAGGCATCGACACAGCTATGAAGCTTGGTGCTAACCACCCAATGGGACCTCTCGCACTGGGCGACCTGATTGGACTGGACGTTTGCCTGGCAATCATGGAAACTCTGTACAGAGAATTCGGCGACACTAAGTACAGACCTCATCCACTTCTCAGAAAGATGGTAAGAGCTAACAAGCTGGGAATGAAGACTGGCGTAGGCTTCTTCGATTACAGCAAATAAACCCGAATAAATTTGAAAGCGGACACACTGTAAAAGAGTGCGTCCGCTTTTTTATTGTTAAAAGCAACGGGGCGATTGTCAGTGAAATCGCCGCTCTTTTGTAGTATAATGCCTTTAGCAAAAAATCAGGAAAGGCATATTATGACCGAGACACTTAACCAGCCAAAAGCAAGAGATTACATGTTTGACACCTTCAGAGGAATACTGATGCTGTCGATTCCCATTTCCCACTTTACCAAGGCATCCTCAAACTGGTACGCCGCACTGTGGGCGGGAGGCGGCTTCGCACACCATTCCCTCTGCGGATTTGTTTATATTACGATAAATGTTTTTGTAATGCAGGCCTTCATGTTCCTGTCGGGATATTTCTCCAAGAAGCCTGAACGTGCCAGAGAGACAGCCTTCAGAGGAGTTCTCTGGCCATATCTCGTATTTACCACAATAACAATGATTGCCTCCTGGGGCTTCAACGCTCCCATCGGGCATTACTTCTCATATCTGACACCGTCATTTGCCCTGTGGTTCCTGCTGGCACTGTTCCTCTACAGGTTCTTCCTGGTGGACATTGTTAAATTCAGATGGGCCCTGCCAATGAGCATTGTCATGATGTTTGCTGTTGGACTTCTGCCTTTCGGACAGTTCCTCGCTCTGGGAAGAGTGTTCTCATACTTCCCGTTCTTCCTTCTGGGCTTTTACTGCTCGAAGGAGACTCTTGACAAGGTGAGATCTCTCAAGAAAAAGCCGGTCATTGTCGGACTTCTGGGAGCAGCGCTTGTCTTCATGTCAATTTATCTCATGTATAATGGACCGAAGCTGGGCTGGTTCCTGCTCAAGACAAACTGCGACCACTTCGGCATGCCGTGGTATGAGGATTCTCTGTACAGACTGCTGGTCTTCGCACTGGCGTGCGGATGGATTGTGTTCATGGTTAACATACTTCCATCGAAGCAGAACTTCCTCTGCTACATCGGAACAAACACTATGCCGATATATCTCTTCCATCTGGGCCTGAGACATGTCATCACCCAGAAGGGCCTGTACATCGGATGCATTGCAACTCTCTTTGTTGCATGGTTCAGCGGAATATCCCTGCTTCACAGAAAGCATAAGAACTGGCCTGTATCCGTTGCACTGACGGTTCTGTCCATCGCAGGCGTTGTGGCAGTGTGCGTGTCAGGTCTTCTCGAGCCTCTCTACGGAGGCTGCCCGCACAACCTGTTCCTCTTCTACCTTCTGGTATTCGGAAGCGCCCTCCTGGCAGGCGTGTCATTTTCGGCGCCATTCTGGGTTAAGCTCTACGACATTCTTACAGAAGGCTTCCTGAGAACACCTCTCATGGTGCAGTGGCTTCAGGGGAAAAAGGAAGAAGAGAAATAATAGAAAGCAGGTTTCATTGCAATCGCAGAGTGGCGGGAGTATAATATCGCCATAGGGTATTGAGAATCTAACATTTTTTAAGAACAATTCTATTGAACATCGAGGCATTACTGCCGTAACCCCAACCTATTATCGAAAGGACTATTTTAATATGTGGAAAACCATGGATGAAGCCACTCTCGCGTCAAAGAAAGTGGCGGAGCTCAGAGAAATTGCGAAGACTTTCGGTCTTGAAGGCTTCGAGAAGATGAAGAAGGCTGAGCTTATTGCTGCCCTGAAGGCAGGAGATGATGCAAAGGCAGACGAGTCGATGCCTGAAGCACAGGAAGAAAACAAGGAAGAAAAAATCGAGGAAAAGCCAAAGAAGAAGGGCACCCGAATTTCCAGGGGAGACAAGGTGCCTGATCAGGTTGTGCCCGACAAGGACGACAGATATGAAGCGGAGGGCATTCTTGACATGGCTGACGACGGCTTCGGCTTCCTGAGATTCAACAACTTCCTCACAAGCGATAAAGATATATACGTTGCACCTGCTCAGATCAGAAGATTCAATCTGAAGACGGGCGACAAGGTTAAGGGAATCTGCAGACCGCCTAAGGGAGATGCCAGGTTCGGAGCACTGCTCTATGTCATCAGCGTTAATGATGAAGAGCCGGGTGCTGCAATCAGAAGACCCGACTTCAATTCACTGACACCGGTATTTCCTCACGAGAAACTGGTAATGGAGGATGGCAGACAGGATCTGTCCTTAAGAATAATCGACCTGATTGCTCCGATAGGCAAGGGGCAGAGAGGCCTTATAGTTGCACCGCCTAAGGCGGGTAAGACGGTTCTTCTCAAGAAAATTGCAAACAGCATTGAGAAGCATTATCCGGAGGTGGAAATGATAGTTCTTCTCGTTGATGAAAGACCTGAAGAAGTAACGGACTTCAAGAGGAGTCTCCTCAACGAAAAGAGTGAAGTAATATATTCAACATTTGATGAACTGCCGCAGCACCACGTGAAGGTTGCAGAGATGGTTCACGGCAGAGCACAGAGACTTGCCGAGCAGGGCAAGGACGTAGTCGTTCTTCTGGACAGCATCACCAGACTGGCAAGAGCCTACAACCTGGTAGTTCCGCCATCGGGCAAGACCTTAAGCGGCGGCTTTGATCCGGGCGCTCTCCACAAGCCAAAGAAGTTCTTTGGAGCAGCAAGAAAGCTGGAGGAAGGCGGAAGTGTTACCATTCTGGCTACGGCTCTCGTTGAGACGGGCAGCAGAATGGACGACCTGATTTACGAGGAATTCAAGGGCACGGGCAACATGGAACTCTTCCTGGACAGAAGACTCTCGGAAAAGAGGATCTTCCCTGCAATTGAACTGAGCAAGTCGGGAACCAGACGTGAAGAGCTGCTCATGAGTCAGCACGAGATGCAGGCCGTATGGGCAATGAGAAGAGCTCTGGGAAACAGAGAAAACATCGAAGTTACAGAAGCAATTCTCGACAACCTGCAGATGACAAAGGACAATGCGACGTTCATAGAAGTAATACAGAAAACGAGACTCAAATAACTCAGGCAGAAGGTTAAGTCAATGGATCTGAAGAAAATTTTCATTAAGGATGCCTGCCCAACGAAGATGGGCGGACAGGCCGTAATGGAAGGCATCATGATGAAGGGGGAAAAGAAGACAGCCCTTGCTGTACGTCTCCCTAACGGAAACATAGAAATAGAGACAAAGAAAACGCCGACCTACGGAAAGTGGATGAAGGTTCCGCTCGTCCGCGGGGTGGTTGCTTTTGTTGACTCTCTTGTCTATGGATGCAAGACTCTCATGGACTCAGCCAACATGCTTGAGGAATTCGATGACGAGGAATACGAACAGACAAAATTCGAGGCCTGGCTTGAGAAGAAGTTCGGCACCGAAGCTCTCTGGAAATTCCTCATCTATTCATCGGTGGTAATCGCCCTGGCCTTCTCGGTCGGCATATTTATACTGCTGCCGACCTGGGTTGCCTCACTGGCAAAATTCGTAACCACCAATGTGCTCTGGATAAACTTCATTGAAGGGCTTCTCAGAATCGCTCTCTTCGTAGCATATGTATGGGCAATCTCATACATGCCTGATATCAAGAGAGTATTCCGCTTCCACGGTGCGGAGCACAAGACAATCCACACCTTCGAGAACCTGCCAAGGGACGAGGAAGGTACAACGGATATAAGCGAGCTGACAGTTGAAGCCTGCAGAGAATACCCGACTCTTCACCCGAGATGCGGAACCAGCTTCCTCATGTTCGTGTTTATCATTGCTTTTGCATGTCACGTACTGCTGGGATGGCCGGTGCTCTGGGTGAGAATCGTAACGAGAATTCTGCTGCTGCCTGTAGTGGCAGGGCTTTCATATGAACTGCTGAAGTGGGCCGGAAGAAGCGACAACTGGCTCGTTAAGATACTCAGCATGCCGGGACTCTGGCTGCAGAAAATCACCACGGCGGAGCCGGACGACCAGATGCTGGAGGTGGCAATCGTTGCAGTCAAGGCGGTCTGCGATGAAACGGCACCGCGCAAATACATAATAAGGAAGCTGCCTGAGGGCGCATGGCCGGAAGACAGATTTAACTATCCAAATAACTGGGGTAACTAGGGGAAAAGGAGAGAAGATGAAGACAAGAATACTGGTTAAAGAAGGAGCATACAAGCTTGCAAAAGCAGGAGTAATGGATGCTAAAATCGATGCGGAGGAACTGTTCTGTTTCGCAGCCGATTGCGACAAGGTTTTCCTGTTTTTGCGTAAGGAAGAGGAAGTGGCGAAGGACGTTGAGGAGAAATTCCTGGAGCTCATTGAACGCAGAGCTCAGAGAATTCCTCTGCAGCACATTATCGGCGAGCAGGAATTCATGGGATTCAAATTCAAGGTTACGCCGGACGTTCTGATTCCGAGACAGGATACTGAAACACTGGTTACTGAAGCGGCTCAAACCATAAGGCAGGAATTCGAAAAGAGCATGGAACAGCTGAAGAAGGCATCCCTCTTCAGAAAGTTCAAGGGCCTGGATGGGTATGAAGTTCTGGACCTGTGCTGCGGCAGCGGAGCCATTGCCATTTCACTGAGCAAAATGCTTGAAACGGTTTCCGTAAGTGCATCCGATATCAGCCTGCCCGCACTGAAGCTGGCGGCCGAGAACGCTGTACTGAACAGAGTTGGCGTGGAATTCTACCAGGGCGACATGTTCAAGGCAATTACCGAAGGCAGACAGGTTACAGCCGAGGGTCCTCGTGCAAAGGCAAAGGGAACCAAGGTAAAACAGTTTGACATGATAGTCTCCAACCCGCCGTACATCAAGAGCAATGTGATTCCGATGCTTCAGGAAGAGGTTAAGGATCATGAACCGATGGAGGCTCTCGACGGCGGACTTGACGGTCTGGATTATTACAGAACAATTGTTAAGGAAGCATATCAGTGGCTCAAGCCGGGCGGATGGCTTCTCATGGAAATAGGTCACGACCAGGGAGAAGATCTTAGAAAGATGATTAAGGATTCATGTCATTATACGCCGGCAACGGTTATCAAGGACCTGCCGGGAAAAGACCGGGTTGTTAAGTGCCGGGCACTGTGATACAATGCACTCGAAGGGAATGAGGTTCTCCCGCAGACATATGTCTGAAACCGCTAATAATAGCTGATGACTTCTGTACTTGATTAAGGCAGAAAGCATCAGCTTTTTTGCGTCTATAAGGAGGATAAAATGATAACTTCACTGGCACTGATATTTCTTGTGGGTCTTTCAATGGCCGCTATTTGCAAGAAAATCTATCTGCCGAGAATCATCGGAATGATGGTTACCGGCCTCGTTCTGGATCCTTATGTTCTGGACCTCTTCGACCCGTCAATTCTGGGAATCTCTTCTGAGCTGCGATCGATAGCTCTTATTATCATACTTATTAAAGCAGGCCTTTCCCTTGATCTGAAGGATTTGAAACAGGTGGGAAGACCGGCAATACTCATGTCGTTCGTGCCGGCAAGCTTTGAACTGCTGGCCTTTATTGCCTTTGGACCGATGCTGCTTCCGATAACCAGGCTTGAAGCGGCCATAATGGGCGCAGTACTGGGTGCAGTGTCACCGGCAGTTGTCGTGCCGAGAATGGTTGAACTTCTGGAGGAACGCAGAGGGACGGACAAGAGCATCCCTCAGATGATTATTGCATGTTCATCCCTGGATGATGTTTATGTAATAGTATTGTTCACTGCCTTCTGCAACATGGCAAAGGGCGGCGGAGTAAACCTGCTCACATTTGCAGATGTTCCAATCTCCATCGTACTGGGAATAGTTCTGGGCAGCCTGTCTGGAATACTCATGGGCAGATTCTTTGAACTGGTTCACAAAAAAGGAGGCAGTATCAGAAACAGCTACAAGACCATTCTGGTTCTTGGTGCGGCATTTCTGATGATGGCAATCGAGGGATGGGTAGAGAGTTTCGTATCCGTATCGGGCCTGCTGGCTGTAATGAGCATGGCATGTGCCATGAAGATGAGCTGTGACAGCAGCGTGGGGAAAGATCTGGCAGGTAAATTCGGCAAGCTCTGGATGGCCGCAGAAGTACTTCTCTTCGTGCTGGTAGGTGCAGCAGTAGACATTAGGTACACCATGGAAGCCGGAATCATGGCAATCCTGGCAATACTGATTGCCCTGGCATTCCGATCGCTTGGAGTGTTTCTCTGCATGATAGGAACTAAGCTGAACAAGAAGGAAAAACTGTACTGCATTCTCTGTCATATTCCTAAGGCAACAGTCCAGGCAGCAATAGGATCAGTGCCCCTCTCCATGGGCCTGCCATGTGGAAACATGGTGCTTTCGGTTGCGGTTCTTTCAATAATAATAACGGCACCAATAGGTGCCTGGGCAATGGATATTGGCAAGAGCAGACTGCTTACGCGGGAAAGGTGAGCGAACGCATTAAGGAATATGAATTTTTAGAGGCTGCTTTTGCACCAGCTGCTCATGGTAGAGACCGTAGGTTCCCGAGAAGATATGAGCGACTATTGCGGTCAGAGCGAAGTAGAGTATTGCTTCTCCGCTGAAACAGATTGCTTCAAGCCCAAGGACGCCGATTGCGATTGGTGCATTGGTTACAGAGGCAAGCGCGCCCACGAAACCAATGGCAGCGGCAAGGGTCGGATCAAGACCAATCATGCAGCCAATGACAAAACAGGAGGTGGCTCCGATGAAAATTGTAGGAGCAATTTCACCGCCTCGTATTCCACAGATGAGACCGCACAGTAATGAACTTGTAAACTCTTTACCATTCATAACGTAAACAGTATAACATTTGTGGTACAATATGCATATGAATAAAGGAATCCCGATTCTTCTTCTGACGGCGGCAATATGGGGCTTCAGCCTCGTAAGTCAGCAGGCAGGCATGGCCCGAATGGGTCCATGGAGCTTTACGGCAGTAAGGTGCATGCTGGCGGGACTGGTGCTCGTACTGCTCATGGTGCCGGGGGAGAAGAAGAAAAAAAGAGAAATAGCAGATTACAGCTTCTGGACCGACACGAAGAAGACCATATTCCCGTCCTTCGTGTGCTTTGTGTTCCTGGAGCTGACAATAATGGAACAGCAGTACGGGCTCCTTTACACGGGAGTTGGCAAGGGCGCCTTTATAACAGCCTTTTATATTTTCCTGACTCCGCTGATTGGACTGTTTCTCAAGCAGAGAGTACCGGGAAAGAGGTGGCTGTCAGTTGCAGTTGCCATGGCAGGGCTCTTCCTAATAACAGCTTCCGGAAGCATAACAGGAGAATCAACAGGCGCATTCAGTGAGGCGGTTGCAGGGCACTCAAGCCAGACCTTCCTGGGTCTTAACAAGGGCGACATAATAATGTTCTTCGCAGCCATCGCCTATGCTCTCTATATTCACGCCGTTGACAGATACACTTCAGAAGAACGCAGGCCGAAGATAAACATAATCAAGCTGTCCGCAATACAGTTCCTCATGATATCAATCTTCAGCTGGATAGTTGCGGTAATCCTTGAGCCGGGAGACATTACCTGGGCAAACTGCACGGGCTCATGGCTTGCAATTCTCTATGCGGGCGTGATTTCGGCAGGCGGCGGATTCACACTCCAGATGGTCGGACAGAGATTCGCGGATCCTACAACATCATCAATAATACTCAGCTCGGAGACTGTGTTCTCCATGCTTGCAGGGTGGATTTGTTTCCACGAAATACTTACCTGGGTGGAATATCTGGGCTGCGCAATAATGGTTATCGCAATTGCCGTGGCGGTAATACCGGGAAAGAAGCAAAAGCAAGAGAAGGTTTAAGATGACAAAAGCAGAGAATCAGATTCGCAGGACAATCAGCGAACACAATTTAATCTCAAAGAGCGACCACATTGTAATAGGCCTTTCAGGAGGCCCGGATTCAGTGTGTCTCTTTGACGTGCTCTGCAGAATGGCAGAGGAAATGGAACTGACAATTCATCCGGTTCATCTTAACCACAAGTTCAGGCCGGGTGCGGCTGAAAAAGACCAGGCATTCGTTGAGAACCTGTGTGAAAGCCGCGGGATCGAGTGCAGTTCATTCGTTGTAGACTGCAATGCTCTGGCAGAAGAAACGGGAATGACCAGCGAGGAGGCCGGAAGAATGGCGCGATATGATGCCTTCTACAAGGTGGCCGAAAAGGTCGAGGCTGGTTTTGCAGCAGATGTGAAGATTGCTGTAGCGCAGAATGCCAACGATCAGGCGGAAACCATTCTCTTCAGAATCCTCAGGGGCACAGGCACCGACGGGCTTGCGGGAATTGCCTATGAGAGAGAAGAAAGTCGAGATGGGAAGGCATTCAAGGTAATCAGGCCGCTGCTGGATGTATGGCGCGAGGACGTTGAGGAGCACTGCCTGGAATACGGGCTGGAGCCGGTGCGTGACCACACCAACGAAGAGGAAATATATTCGAGAAACAAAATCAGACTGGATCTGATTCCATATATCGAAGAAAAATACAACAGCAACCTTAAGGAGGGACTGGTCAGACTGGGACATATCGCCGCATCGGACAAGGACTATTTCTGGACGGAGACCTGCAGGGTAATGGATGAAATCAGACTGCTGGCAGATACTGCAGGCAATGCCTTCGGCGAAAACACTGTGGTTCTTAAGCGGGAGGAACTGGCAGAATGTCACGAGGCAATCAGGCACAGAGTGATGCTCAAGGCCTTTGGCGAAATCGGTCTCAGCAGGGACATTACGGCTGAAAGACTGGAAGCTGCTGATGCAATTATCGGAAAGAAGCAGGGCGAGAAAACGGTGGAATTCCCTCACGGATACCGGCTTACAGTGGCCAGAGGACGGGTATTCTTCGAAAAATGCTGAAAATAAGCTTGAAACATGGCAGGAAGGCGTTGAAAAGCGCCTTCTTTTGTTGTGCATTTGGTACTTTTGTGGTAAGATATAGTACAAAATTTGTTACCTGACAACAAAAAACAGGAGGAAATAGAGTTTGAGAAAGGGAAGATTAGGAAAAAACATAACAATTTATCTGTTGATATTTGTTCTTGTTCTCGGTCTGTTCTGGTTCTTCAGCGGTGACAAGGATACCGGAATGAAGCAGATCAAGACTTCAACCATGGTTAACCATCTGAAGGCAAACGAGGTTGAGAGCATTAACGTTACCGATACCAAGCTGACAGCTCAGCTGGAATCGGGCGAGACAGTATACGCATATGTTAACAGCACTGTGGACCTGGATTTCATTTATAAAGAATACATCGTTCCGCAGGTTGATAACGGCACACTTAAGCTGGATAGCGACCCTCCGAAGGAAGAGTCAATATGGCTTACACTTCTGCCTACGCTTGTAATGATTGCAATCATGGTTGCTTTCTTCGTGTTCATAATGAGGCAGAACGGTGGAGGCGGCAAGGCAATGTCCTTCGGCAAATCCAGAGCCAAGCTGCAGAAGAAGGAAGACCTTAAGAAGATTACATTCAAGGATGTAGCGGGCCTTAAGGAAGAAAAGGAAGAACTCGAGGAAATCGTAGACTTCCTGAAGCATCCGGCAAAATACAACAGCCTGGGCGCACGTATTCCTAAGGGAATTCTGCTGGTGGGCCCTCCGGGAACAGGTAAGACATATATTTCAAAGGCAACCGCAGGTGAAGCGGGCGTTCCGTTCTTCACAATTTCCGGTTCGGACTTTGTTGAAATGTTTGTCGGCGTCGGCGCATCCAGAGTAAGAGACCTCTTCGAGCAGGCAAAGAAGAATGCACCTTGCATAGTATTCATAGATGAAATCGATGCAGTAGGACGTAAGAGAGGCGCAGGCCTTGGCGGCGGTCACGACGAAAGAGAGCAGACACTCAACCAGCTGCTCGTTGAAATGGATGGTTTCGCAGAAAACTCCGGAATAATCATTCTGGCTGCAACCAACAGACCTGACGTACTTGACCCGGCACTCCTGAGACCTGGCAGATTTGACAGACAGATAGTAATCGGCACTCCTGACATTACAGGAAGAGAAGAAATATTCAAGGTTCACTCACGCAACAAGCCTCTGGCTGACGAGGTTGATCCTAAGGTTCTGGCAAGAAGAACACCTGGATTCACTCCTGCAGACATAGAGAACATGCTCAATGAAGCGGCGCTTCTGGCCGCAAGAAGAAACGGCATGGTTATAAGAATGGAAGAAATCGAGGAGGCAATCACCAAGGTAATTGCAGGACCGGAAAAGAAGAGCAGAGTCATCAGCGAAGACGAGAGAAAGCTCACCGCCTTCCACGAAGCGGGACATGCGGTTGTTGCTCACGTTCTTCCTAAGACAGATCCTGTTCACCAGATTACGATTGTACCTAGAGGAAGAGCCGGCGGATTCACAATGATTCTTCCTAAGGAAGATAAGTTCTACGGAACAAGAGAAGAGATGAGAGAGCAGATCATTCATCTGCTGGGCGGGCGTGTTGCCGAAAAGCTCACTCTTGACGATATCAGTACAGGCGCTTCAAACGACATTCAGAGAGCAACGGACGTTGCCAGAGAAATGGTAACCAAGTACGGATTCAGCGAAAAGCTTGGACCTGTAAACTATGCATCTGACGACGAAGTATTCCTGGGCAACCAGATGACAGCCAGAAAGAACTACTCTGAAGAGACGGCAAATGAAATCGACGAAGAAGTCAAGGCAATCGTAGAAGAAGCTTACGATGCTGCAATGACAATTCTCGAAGAGCACATTGAACAGCTGACAGCTGTTGCAGAAGGACTGCTTGCCGTTGAAACTCTCGATGGCGAACAGTTCGTAGAGCTCTACGACGGAACAAAGACTCCGGATCAGCTTGCTGAAGAGCTGGCAGTTCAGAAGGAAGAACGAAAGGCAAAGGACAAGGCTGAAGCCAAGGAAGCTGTTAAGCAGAGAAAAGCTGCAAGAGCTCAGGCAAAGGCAGACGCGGAAGCCAAGAGACAGGAAGCCCTCGAAGAACTCTCGGACATGATTGAGGAGCAGGGCAGGAATGCCAAGTTCAAGCCAAAAATCATGACATATAACGACATGACTCAGAAGGCTGAGCCTTTGGAAATCAAGAAAAAGCCAACAGTCGAAGAACCTGCAGAACCTGAAGAAATCCTCATAGAGGACATTCCGGC
>JAUNIQ010000140.1 GCA_030535275.1 Bacillota bacterium
ATCGGAAAAGTATTTGTCAAGCTTGCCAAATTTCTTCTCGATGGTTTCCTTGAGCTTGTCGCTAGGAGTGTAGTTCTTGCCGGTAATAATAGTCTTCATAATGCAACCTCCTTATGGATCGGCTTCTGCCGACCTTTTTTCTTATTTTAGCACAATAAAGTGCCACCTTCAACGGATATTACAAATAATTCTGACAATTCAAGCCCAACATCTTGTGCGAGCGATGAAATTTCAACACCTTATGAGGTATGTTTTTTTGGGGGAACATTATTTGCTTTTTGTACGCAAAGTGTACGATTTCATTTCTTATAATGTATTAATCTTAGAGTTGTTCCATTGAAAATATACATATATCTGTAGTAAAATAAGGTGTACATTTATTACCAAAAATAAGGGAGCAATAATGCAGGATTTTTTGCAGTTTTTCACAAATGTTTTTTCGGGTTTCAGCATAACTGACGCGATCGATATTATCATCGTCACGCTGGTTGTCTATTACCTTCTGAAACTCGTTCTTGAGACCAGAGCCGAGCAGATAATCAAGGGCATACTTGTCCTGGTAGCTGCTACGGTTGTTTCTGATGTGCTTGAACTGCATACCCTCAACTGGATGTGCAAGGGCGCACTGGCACTGGGTGCTGTTGCGGTTCTTATAGTGCTCCAGCCTGAACTGAGAAGAGCTCTGGAATTCATGGGCAGAGGAAGAGTAATCAGTGCTCTCGGCCAGGGGGACAAGGAAAACAGCAAGCGAATCGTAAGTGCGATTACCAATTCCATAGATAAATTCAGCAATGAGAGAACAGGCGCACTGATAGTATTTGAAAGACAGACAATGCTCGAGGATTATGCCGAAAACGGCACTATTCTGAATGCGAGAATCACGGAGCAGCTTCTGGGAAATCTGTTCTATGAAGGTGCACCGCTCCACGACGGTGCGGTAATAATAAACGGACCGAATATTTACGCAGCAGGCTGCGTTCTGCCGCTTTCATCAAACCAGAACATCAGCAAGGATCTGGGTACAAGACACAGAGCCGGACTGGGAATTACAGAAAACTCCGATGCACTGGTAATTATCGTTTCGGAGGAAACGGGAATCATAAGTATGGCAGAAGACGGAAGACTGGAGCGTTTTCTCGATGTTAAGACAGTTGAGAAAAAACTTCTCGATATATATCTGAACAACCAGAGAAGCGGAGGAGGTTTTTCTAAGATAAAGAGCGCAGGCAAGCTGTTCGGTGACATGCATCAGAGAGATGATGTCTACAGCGGCAGTAAAAGGAAGGAGGATGAGGATGCTTAGAAACAAGAAATTACTCATGCTGATTTCCCTTCTTGTGGCCATTGGACTCTGGATGTACGTAATGGGAAATGTGGATCCTGTAATTACAGAGCGCGTAATGGGTGTCGAGGTTGAGATGGACGGCCAGAACTCGCTGAAGGCTGCTGATCTGACAGCAACCCTTGACAGTCCGCAGACAATCACCGTCACCATTGAAGGAAAACGTTCACAGGTAAACAAGACAAAAAAGGTTGGACTGAAGGCGTATGTTGATGTATCAACCTGTGAATACGGAAAGAATGAGAAGAACATATACGTCAGGTTACCGGACAGTGTAACAGGCGTGACCATAGAAGAACTATCGGAAGAAACCGCAGTATTCACGGTTAAGTAAGGAGGAAAAAACTAATGGGAAGCTTATTTGGAAATGGCGATGTGCGAGGAGTAGCAAACACTGAACTGACTCCGGACCTGGCTTTTAAGCTGGGAAAAGCAACAGGATATGTTTTAGGCAAAAACAAGGAAAGACCTGTTTTCCTTATTGGTAAAGATACAAGAATATCCGGCGACATGCTGGAGGATGCACTCAGTGCAGGCTTCATGGCAACCGGTGCCAATGTAATCAAGGTTGGAGTGCTGCCGACACCGGCAGTAGCATACCTGGTTAAGGCATATGGGGCAGATGCAGGAGTTGTAATTTCCGCATCCCATAATTCATTCGAATATAACGGAATCAAGTTCTACAACGGCGAAGGCTTCAAGATGGATGATGCCTTTGAAGATGAAGTAGAAACCATACTGCTCCGTGAGCTGGATATGAACAGTCATATTTCCGGTGCCAAGATCGGAAAGTGCCTGGATGCAGATGATGAAGCTCTGGACAAGTACGCTGCATATCTTGAATCGACAATAGATGTTGATATAAGGGGACTGAAACTGGTAATAGACTGTGCTAACGGCGCAGCATATGAAGTTGCCGAAAAGGTGTTCACAGATCTGGGCGCAGATGTAACCGTAATCGGAAATGCTCCTGACGGAGTAAACATCAATGCCAAGTGCGGTTCTACTCATCCGCAGCTCATGCAGCAGGCAGTAGTGGATAAAGGCGCATTCATGGGTTTTGCATTTGACGGTGACGCAGACAGACTTATTGCAGCCGATGAACTCGGAAGACCGATTGACGGCGACAAGATCATGTGCCTGTGCGCAAGGATGATGAGAGAAAGAGATGTCCTGCCTGAGAACATGGTCATTTCCACAGTAATGAGCAATGTGGGCTTCCACAAGTTCATGAAGAGGGAAGGCTTCGACGTTGACATTACACAGGTTGGAGACAGATACGTTCTGGATAAGATGCTGGAAACAGGAGCAAAGCTGGGCGGCGAACAGTCAGGACACATTATTTTCCTGAACCATGCAACGACAGGTGATGGAATCCTGTCAGCCCTTCAGGTTCTCCAGGCAGTTGCCGTTTCAGGCAAAAAGGCAAGTGAGGCAAGTGATGAAATTGAAATTTACCCTCA
>JAUNIQ010000141.1 GCA_030535275.1 Bacillota bacterium
TATTTTTCCATTGTGTACCTTGTGGTTAGCAAAAAAATATAGGTTGAAAACACTACCCAGGGACTTTACGTTTGAAGAGGCCGAAACACTCTTAA
This sequence comes from Bacillota bacterium, assembly GCA_030535275.1. Taxonomy (GTDB): domain Bacteria; phylum Bacillota; class Clostridia; order Peptostreptococcales; family Anaerovoracaceae; genus Lentihominibacter. The sequence continues at coordinate 96 of JAUNIQ010000141.1, forward strand.
AGTATTTGGAATATCTGCGCAGTAACAAAGGAAAGACCAGCGGATCAAGAGTGATGTTTACAAGAGACGGTTATCCACCGATCTTGCTCCACAAACCACACCCCCAGAAAGAACTTAAACTCTATCAGGTGAAGCAGCTCGTGGAAATGCTTGAAGAGGAGGATTTGATATGAGCAACACAATGGAATATAAAGGCTATATTGGAAGCGTTGAATTTTCCGAAGAAGACGGTCTGTTCTATGGAAAAGTGATGGGTATCCGGGCACTGGTTTCTTATGAAGGCGAAAATGCTCGCCAACTGGTGGATGATTTTCACGCTTCCGTAGATGATTATCTAGAATTGTGTGCCGAGAGCGGTGTACAGCCTGAAAAGGCGTATAAGGGGAGTTTTAATGTTCGCGTGTCTCCGGAACTCCACAAGAAGTTAGTTGTTTGCGCGACCGCTCAGCAAAAGAGCTTAAATAGCTTTGTTGAGAATGCGCTTCAGCTTGCAGTTGCCGCTAATTAAAAACATCGCATTTACAAAAAAGTGAATAGAATTTGGTATTATGGACTCGCCAATCCGCCCATGATAAAATGCTTGCGTACTTATTAGATTGTTACTCTGTATGGAGTTTTGTTAAGTAGTGAGCCTTGGGTTTATCTCGGGCATTATTTGGATTGGCAGTGATATGGCCGATCCTTCTACATGCGCTTTGATTTGATTATTTCGAATCAGAGCGCTCTTTTTTTGTCCAAATTCTGCTATATGCGGATTTGAGAATATTTTGAAAGGCGGTCTAATTACTATGACGGAAAGCAAAATCTTCGCAGACAACTACAGTTGTGCATTCTCCGATCCCGAGTCATTCCTTGAATTTCTCGGTGAACGGAAGGAAAACAGCGCTTGGTTGACTGCACCCTCTCGCAGCATCCAGTTTGAGCCGATCGAAAAGGATACTCCGAAGGGCAACCTTTACATGCAGCTCTATGAGCTCAATGGCAAGGCAGAACTTCTCGCAGATACCATGGAGAATACCAGCATCATGCTTAGCATCAATGACCAGAGCTATCCTGTGCGTTCCTGCGCTCTCAAGACGATTCTGGAGCGTGCGCGAATTTCCGGCAATGCGCTGAGCAAGGTATCCACCGGCGTCTTCACGCAGATTCTCAATTACTGCATGAATGTGGCCTCCGGGGACAGCCTCATTAAAGTGGCTGACGAAAAGGTGTCCGCAGTACACGGTGGTGATCCCAAGGATTATTCGGTATTGGAGATGCTGCCTCTGTTCCAGCATGTGAAGGATTTCTTGGACTTCGAGTTCCCCGGTAATCAGTTCATTACCGCGAACTACGACCACTCCCAGGTCTCCGCAATTTGGAGCTTGGACGGTCAGGCACAGGATCTTCTCCAGACTTATGAGCGCGAGCTGACAGCCAGAGGTTTGAGTGGAAAAGGGGCTATGCGCCCTGCACTCCGCTTTACCACTTCGGATGTTGGTACAAGTGGTGCGAATCTGTATCCCATCTTCCTTACGAAGAGTGGGAACAGGATTATCCCCCTGGGGTATCCGCTGAAAACCGCTCATGAGCATGGCGCAGATCTGGATCGCTTCGATGAGCAGATGGGATTCCTCTATTCTCGCTTCAAAGAAGCAATCGAGAAACAGTCCAGTCTTTTGGACATAGAGGTGCGGTATCCTTATACCACAATGCTTGGTGTCCTCAAGCGCATTGGAGCTCCGAAGAAGGCAAGCTATGAAGCGGCAGATCTGTTCGCAGCCCAGCAGGGTGATCGTCCCTGTACAGCGTATGAAATCTACCTTGCCATGAGCGAGGTGATCTTTATCAGCCAGTGCAATGGTGCAAGCGGAACCCGCATTGCTCAGTTGGAAGAAATTCTGGCAAGAGCGCTGAACATCAACTGGCACGAGTATGACCGTCCCGGTGACTTCAAGTGGTGAGGTGTTATGATGTCAAAGTTATATCGCATTCCGCTGATATGGCAGATGTATGGCCACGTCAAGGTAGATGCCGAATCCCTTGAAGAAGCTATCGAATTTGCATTGGGGCCCGAATGCCCACTGCCTGATGGCAGCTATGTGGATGCTTCGGTACAGGTGGATGAGATCGTGTATGAAATGGAGGAAAAGTAACTATGCCGAATTGGGCTTGCGGAACGGTCGAAGTGACCGGTACGAGAATGGGCATTAAATCGTTCCTGGAGCGATTTATCACCAACGATGAACCGAGTACCTTGCCCGGTAAAAAGTTCTTTGCACGGAGCTTCCTGGGCGAAAAGCGGCAAGAGCTGATGAGAGAAGCGGAAGAGTGTTTCCGGACACAGGATGCAAAAGAGATTGGGACTATGGTTATCTATCCCGATTTTGCCTGGTCCGCCTATTCGTGCTTGATTGATGGCTACCCCCAGCGTGCTCCGGAGTGTATTACCCTTACGGACGCTTGCAAGGAGGATGGCGTCACTGTGCGAATTCGGACTGCGGAGCATGGTATGTGCTTTGAAGAGGATATCTCCTGCAATCGAAACGGTGATCTTTCCTCTGTGTGTAAGGATCTTCAGACAGTGCGCTGCAAAAGCTGTGGTAACACGCAGAGCCTTGCATCGTTTGAGGACATTGAAGAAGTCGAATGCTATGAGTGCGGCGAATGCTGCATGGAACCGTTGAAGGAGGAATAACAAATGTCT
>JAUNIQ010000026.1:0-7303 GCA_030535275.1 Bacillota bacterium
TGTCAATAGAGACTAAATTGACTTTATTCAGTCAACAGTTACTTTTTTTGAATGTTTAGTCATAAAGTAAGTGTGTTTCAGGTCAGTAATGTTAAAACCATAATCTTGGGAGTATCTTTTTGACTACCATGTCTCTAAAATGCTCTCTGTTACTTACTTCATCTTCAAACGTATAGAAAATATTATTGCGTTCGATTTCTTTTGACATTTCCAGAATAAATACTCGCTCCGATGCGTTGCAACGATATTTGAATTCATCGGCCATGCCTTCATGCTCATGAATAATGAAGCTACTGTCTGCCAACATGATTCTAAAGTCATTAAACATGCTGATTTTCCCGCTGTTTGGCTGATATGTTTTCCATATTGACCCTGCTGAATTCATCCATTCATATTCGGCAGGTACTTTCCATATGCAGCGGTTGTCTTTTCGATAATACAGATAGTTGCTTAATTGATTGTTTGACCGAAGCATTTCTTCAAATTTGATAATGAGTGGATGAACAAATAAGGAAAGGTGTTCTTCATAATGGTAGGGCACAGCCAGTGATTCATAGATATTACCAATATCTCTCTCTGATTTTGAACGCATTGCTATGTCGTTTCCTGTTGTATATGCGTTACCTTTATTAATGGCCTTTTTTATGAACCTGCCGGAATACCATCTATATTGCTTTCCTGAAAGCACTATTCTTGCTATATCAAGATTTCCTCTTGCACATTTTTCAATGAACAGGTTTATTTGAGATTTGGCATTATCAAGATCCCGGTAAACGGTATTAATCTTTCTGGAAGAATTGTTTGTGCAAGATTTCAGTTCATTCTTTAATTCAAGTACATCAAGAACGTATTCAAGATATTGACGCCGACAAAGCTTATATAATAAAGGTGTTGTCTTAGGCATGTATTGCATGTTGCCATCAATCGATTGATAAAATACATAACTACCACGGTTCTTTCGAACAAATATCTGCTGGGCAGGCAAATTCGCCAAAAACCCGTTAACCCGCTTAATCGCCGCATCAATGTCAAAATCCTGCTCCAAAGCCAATGAAATGGACTTGCGTACAGCATCCGGATCAAGTAACTGCTTATTCATGATTTAACCTCCATAAACCCCAATACAAAATGGAAATAATTACCAATTACATATTACATCCATCCAGTCTCAATTTCAAGATATAAGTGCGATAGCTTATGCATTATCCTGCTTAAATATGTTATACTATCTCCATGGAAACAACTAATGCAAAAGCAGACAAAACCATATGTCACATCGGCGATAAGGCAAGCATCAGCAAGACCTTCACGCAGGAAGATCTCGAGCAGTTTGCTGACCTGACGCTTGACGATAACGGCATCCATACAGACCCTGAACTGGCTGCCCATGGAATCTTCAGAAGGCCGGTAATTCATGGCGTTCTGGTAAGCAGCCTTATTTCATCATGCATGGGCACAAAGATGCCGGGGCATGGAGCCATACTTCAGGCGCAGGACATCAGCTACGCTGCGCCGGTATACCCGGGCGACACAGTGACGGTCGAAGTCACCATCAAAGAAGTAGACGAGCAGCCGAAATACTACATCGCCACAATTGAAGGCATATGCACAAATCAGGACGGAGTGGAAGTTGCCAGAGCAACATCAAAAGAAATGATGCTCAAGCGCTTCTTCGAAATAGAATAAACACCGCATCAAACAAGCGGTAAACACAAACGCGAAAGGAATAAACAAAAATGACAAATCTCGAAAAGTACAATTACGCATTCACATCAAACTTCAAGGTATCAGAAGACGAGCTCCCTGGCCTCAAGTATCAGGAAATATTTGAGTGGGACTCAGTAGGCCACATGGACCTCATTGCAGATATAGAAGCAGCTTACGGAATCCAGATGGACACTAAGGACGTACTTGACCTGTCATCATACGAAAAGGGCAAGACAGTTCTGGCAAAGTACGGAGTAAACTTCGACGAATAAAACCGGCAGACAGGGCACCAAATTGAAACTAATAATCATAATCGGACAAGTGGACACAAACAGCTTCGTTATAGAAGAAAACCGCCACGTCATCATCATCGATCCGGCAGAAGCAGAGCCCATTGCAAAAGCAATAGACGACTGCAGCTGGACACCTGATTACATCCTCCTGACCCACGAGCACTTCGATCACATCTCAGGTCTAGAAGAACTCAGAAACAGATACAAGGTGCCTGTCATTGCAAGCGAACTCAGCAGTGAGAGAATTCAGGATATGAGAGAAAACCTCTCAAGAATCGCTGACATTCTCCAGTATTACAAGACGGGCGTTGCGCCCGAAACACGCACCCAGCCATTCGTCTGCGAGGCTGCAGATATCACATTCGACGAAGAATATGAACTCGACTGGCAGGGTCACAAATTCAGCTTCAGACGTGCTCCGGGCCACTCACCCGGAAGCACGATAATCAGCCTGGATGACCATAGCGTCTTCACAGGTGATTACATGTTTTTCGATGCAGAAGAGACTCTGCGCCTCAAGGGCGGAAGCGAAGAAGAGTATAATGCAAAAGCAAGACCGATCCTGGACGCACTCCCGGCAGATTGTCACATCTACCCGGGCCACGGAAAGGATTACCTGAAAGGGCAGAAACCGGAATAAGGGAAGGACATAACCGGAACAATGGATAGAGAAAATTTCAGGACAGAAATGAATACACTGACACAGCATCATCGTAAGGCCTGCAAAGCTTACGATGATATTTGTAATGGGCTTTCCCGGATGGCTGCAGATGCCGGCACAGATGGTCCATTCCTTCCTGTATCCATTTTCAAGAGCCTTGAACTGAAGAGCATTCCGGACGATGAAGTAAAACGTCAGCTCACATCATCGGGAACAACGGGTCAGCAGGTTTCGAGAATCTTTCTTGACGCAGAAACATCAGTTGCACAGCAGAAAGCGCTTTGCGACATAGTAGGTGAATATATCGGTGAAAAGCGCATTCCTATGCTCATTATAGATTCGCCTGACGTGCTCAGAGACAGAACAAAATACTCCGCAAGAGGAGCTGGAATTCTGGGCTTTTCAATGATGGCATCCAAGCGATTCTACGCCCTGGATAACGACATGAATCTGGACCTGGAATCCATAAAAGAATTTGCAGAAACAGCCGCAGGCGGTCCATGCTTCGCCTTCGGTTTTACATACATGATCTGGCAGTATTTCTGCCAGAAAGATGACATCATGACGGGAAAAATGTCATCTATTGATCTATCCAACTGCTACCTGATCCACGGCGGCGGATGGAAGAAACTCCAGTCACAGGCAGTGTCAAATGATGAATTCAAGTCACGCCTCAATGAGCTCTGGGGCATCAAAAAAGTCAGCGATTACTACGGCATGGCCGAGCAGACTGGAAGCATCTTCATGGAGTGCGAATGCGGCCATCTTCACGTAAGCAAATACTCGGATATCTGCGCCCTGAATCCGGCAGATTTCACGCCTTGCGAGACAGGTGAGTGGGGCCTCATAGCCCTCGAATCCACACTGCCGAAATCCTATCCCGGCCATAAACTCATGACCGAGGACTGGGGCAGAATCCTGGGCGAGGACGACTGCCCATGCGGCCGTCCCGGCAAGTACTTCGAGATTAAAGGGCGCATAAGCAAAGCCGAAATCCGCGGCTGCAGTGATACTTTTGCGGCAGACAGAGATGCAAGGGCAACAGCCGGCGCGGCTGCAGGCAGAGACATAATTGCCGGCCTTGAAACATCATCGCGAACGGCCTTTGACGAAACAGCAATTAACTTCCTGGAAGAACTCTCAAAGCTCTTCACGAAGGAAGTGAAATACAGAAGTGTTCCCGAAATATATGCACTGGGATTCTGGTGCAGAAGGGCACACATGGAAAAGATTAAATCCAGACAGCTGGAAATATGGAACGGAGCAGAGAAGAAAGGCAGAGGACCGGTTCTGCACATAGCACCTTCCAACATGCCGACCATGTTCGCATATTCCTGGATCTGCTCACTGCTTGCAGGCTGCAGCAGCATAGTCAGAATTTCCACAAAAGAGAACGCCATTACCGACATGATTCTCGAGGGAATCCGTGAAATCCTGAGCAAGCCTGAATACGAGGGACTGAGAAAACAGAATCAGTTCGTAAGATTTGACCACAGCGATGAAACTCTAAAAGAGATTTCAGGCATAACCGCAGGCAGAATAATCTGGGGCGGTGACGAGACAGTAAATTACATCAGCAGCATCCCGATGAAAGAAGGCTGCACTGACATTACATTTCCGGATAAATATTCAATCGCACTGCTCGATGCCGACAGGATAAATCAGCTGAGCGACGACGAACTGAAGGTTCAGACGCACCTCTTCTATAACGACACCTACGGCGCAGATCAGAACGCCTGCTCAAGCCCGAAAATTGTCTTCTGGACGGGCGAAAAGGCAGGAAGAGACAGATGGGTGGATGCCCTGGCAAAAGAGGCTGAAAACTACAATCTGGAGCCATGGATGGCAACCGAAAAATACAGGATATTATGCGTGAATTATGCTGAGCACGAGGGCATCGGACCAGCAGAAGCAAGAGGCAACAAACTCATCATATGCCCGTGCGAAAAGCCTGAACTTTTCGAAGCGAAAATGGGCATGTTCTATGAATGCCACATAGATGATTTTGAGCAGCTGGTACCATTCCTCGGTGACAAGATTCAGACCATCGTTACCAACATTGACGGCATATACGATAAAGCCAGAGCGGCCGGCTGCAGCGGAGTTGATCGTGCAGTATCCATCGGCGAAGCCCTGGACTTCGATACAATCTGGGACAGAAAAGACATAATTGATCTACTGACGGAGTAACAAAATGTATTTCTTCGAACGCAATGAACAATTCAAAAATAACATTGCCTGCATCTGTGATGACGGCTGTGAATATACATACCAGCAGCTCTGGGACATGGGCGATGAACTGCTGGAAGAGGACGAGGCTAATGCAAAGGCAGGCCGCCACCTGGTACTCCTGCAGGTGTCAAACGACATTGAAAGCCTGGCCGCATATCTGGCAAATCTGCGTGCGGGAAACCCGGTTATTCTCATGAGCAAAGACGCCGACCAGAGCCTGGTCGACGGTATGAAAGAGAACTACGGCCTAACAGGAGAAAGCGCAAACAGCGAAGCTCCGGGAGCAGATAAACTTAACCCGGACCTTGCACTTCTGCTTTCAACATCAGGAAGTACGGGTGCACAGAAACTAGTCAGACTTTCATACGAAAACCTTCAGAGCAACTGCGATTCCATCGTGGAATATCTGGGCCTGACATCTGAAGAAAGACCAATCACAACACTCCCGATGGAATACACCTACGGACTGTCAGTGCTCCACAGCCACCTGGCAGTTGGCGCAACAATAATACTCACAAACAAAACACTGTTCAACGGCGAGTTCTGGGAAATGGCAGAAAAATACGGAGCAACATCAATGGCGGGAGTGCCATACACCTACGCCATGTACGACAGGCTAAAGCTTACACAGATGGACCTGCCAGACCTTAAGACAATGACACAGGCAGGAGGACATCTCAAGCCGGAACTTCAGGAAAAATTCGCAGGCTGGGCAGCCGAAACGGACAGAAAATTCTTTGTCATGTACGGCCAGACGGAGGCGACGGCGCGCATGAGTTATGTGCCGCCCGAAAGATGTCTGGACAAGCCGGGCAGCATCGGAATTCCGGTGCCCGGAGGCCGCATGGAAATCGTCGATGACGAGATAATCTACTACGGTCCAAACGTGTCCATGGGCTATGCCACATGCACCGAAGACCTGGCAAAAGAGGACGAAAACAGGGGCCGCCTTGCAACCGGCGACATGGGCTACATGGATGAAGAAGGCTACTTCTACATCACCGGAAGAAAAAAGAGATTCATCAAGCTTCAGGGCAAGCGCATCAGCCTGGATCAGATCCAGGATGTGCTCACGGAAGAACTTCCGGATGCAAAGGCAGGAGCGCTCGACCTGGCAGTAACGGGTGAGGACGACAGGGAAATCGCAGTATGGATTGCAGGCCGGAAGGCAGACAACACAGCTGGTCGGAAGGCAGATAGCACAGGCGAACTCGCAGAGGCGATTCAGAAAATCTTCGAGGAAAAATGGGCAATACGGGGCCGCATGGTTTCCGTTAAAGAGATAGACAGAATACCACGTAATACATCTGGAAAAATCATTTACAAGGAACTGAGAAACAAGTAAGGAGGCATGATAAAAAGATTAACAGGGGAGATGATCCGAGAACTCGAAGACTGTTGTAAAATGATGTTAGTTTACAACAGCGAGGCAGAGTAGATACTAACTCGTCATTGCTAATGATCCAAGAGGTCTTGTAAGGAGAATGAGAGGTTAGCATCGAAACATGCAGTGGTTATAAATAGACCGGATAGGAGATTGACTCGGATTGTCAAACGGAAAGCTGTCTTGCTGAAAAATCGAAAGGATGAAAAAATGAGCAAGACAGAAACAAGAAGAATGTGTGTAGGTGTAGACCTTCACAAAACCCAGTTCACAGTATGTGCTCTCGATGAGGAAACGGGAGTAATTGAACTTGAAGGTGAATTTAGAACAAGCGAAGAAGGGTATACAGATTTCATCAAATGTGGACATACTGTAGAATTGGCGGATGAATCCACAGGAAACGCAAGATATTTCAAGAATAAAATGGAAGCAGAAGGCTTTGGCGTAATCGTGGTTAATACCAACAAATTCAAGGTTATAGCTACAAGCACAAATAAGAATGACTCGCATGATGCCGAAACATTAGCCTTCTATCTGATGAAAGAAATGCTACCGGAAGCACATTTATGTGATCAGACAAGCGAAGAGATCAGAAGAATGCTTAAAACGAGAAGCATTTTGGTACAAGCCACAGTGAAGATGAAGAATCAGATTCACGGAATGATGCTTGGATATGGAATAGAGACAAAGGCTTCTCAATTTCAGAGCAAGAAAAAGAGGCAGGAATTGTATCAAGATCTCGCGGATCACAACTTTTCAGAATTCACTGCCTCATCACTAAAAGTGATATTAGATAGTTTAGACGAATTACAGAAACAAATCAAGACTATTGAGGGACAGTTAGAGAAAATGGTAGCAAAAAACAATAATGTTAAACTGCTTCAGACAATGCCGGGAATAGGCCCGATAGGTGCAATCACAATAGCAGCATACACGAACGATATGAGTAGATTTGATGGAGACTTCAAGAGGTTCGCATCATATTTAGGCATCGTACCGAGTGTTCGTGATTCAAATCAAACTGTG
>JAUNIQ010000026.1:7313-17329 GCA_030535275.1 Bacillota bacterium
ACGAAGCATGGTCCACAGGAGCTGAGGACAGCATTCGTACAAGTAGCGATGGGAATCATAAGACAGCCTCAAAATACATCTGAATGGAAGCTGATGAAAGATTATTATCGCATGAAAGTAGAAAAAGGTTCTGGAAGGGCAATAATAGCTTTAACCAGAAAAGTTGCAAGAATCGTATTTGCAATGCTGAATGAACAAACAGAGTTCAATCCGGAATTGATGATACGAGAAAAATATAGGCAGACAGCTTGAAAACTGTTTGACTTTTTATAGGAGAAAATAATGCAGTACAGAAAGTTCAAGACACTGGATAAAGAAACTTCACTGCTCGGCATGGGCGTAATGAGACTGCCGACCGATGAGCAGGGCAGAGTTAATAATCAGGAAGGCGTTGACATGATCAGACATGCCATCGACAGCGGAATCAACTACATAGATACGGCCTTCACATACCACGGCGGAATGAGCGAACGCATCGTGGGAATGGCAATGAAGGACGGCTACAAAGAGAAAGCTCTGGTGGCAGACAAGATGCCAATCTGGCTTTGCAAGGAAGCAAGCGATCTGGACAGATATTTCGAGAAGCAGCTGAAGCGTCTCGACATGGACTGCATAGACATGTATCTGATACATAACATTATTCCGGCCAACTGGAAGAAGGTAAACAAGTTCAATGTTCTTGAATGGCTCGACCAGAAGAAGGCGGCAGGACAGATTAAGCATGTCGGTTTTTCATTCCACGGCGACCTGGCGCTTTTCAAAGAAGTAATTGACGCATATCCGTGGGAGTTCTGCCAGATTCAGCTGAACTACATTGACCGTGACGAACAGGCAACCCTGGAAGGCCTTGAATACGCACGCAGCAAGAACATAGATGTAATCGTAATGGAGCCGCTCAAAGGCGGCAAGCTGACATACAAGATTCCGCCAAGTGTACAGGCAATCTGGGACAGGGCAGCAGAATCAGGAACAGTTCCGGCAGATAGAACACCGGCTGAATGGGCTTTCAAGTGGGTATGCGCACAGCAGGGTGTTACGCTGGTACTCAGCGGAATGAGCTCACTGGAACAGATTGATCAGAACATAGCACTCTTTTCAAAAGATAATATCGGAGAGGTCAGCGAGACCGAACAGGCAATAATCGATGAAGTAACAGCCGAATACAAGGACAAGATAAGATACGGCTGCACAGGCTGTGAATACTGCATGCCATGTCCTCAGAAACTGAACATCCCAAGCATAATTGAATACATAAATGACTGGCATGCCTACGATAACAATCCGAACACCAAACAGGAATATCTTACATGGCTAACAGCTCACGCATCAGACTGTGTTGCATGCGGTCAGTGTGAGGAAAAGTGCCCTCAGGGTCTGAAGATAACAGACATCATGAAGGATGCCGCCGAACAGTTTGGGAAATAAGTAAGAATCAGTCCATGTACAAACAAGTATACATATCCCGAAAAGTAGGATAAAATACAGTTAACTTAAAGAACAAGAGAATCAAGTGTAATTATTTTTCTGAATAACATGGAGGTAATGAAATGGCAAAGTATGCAGTAATCGTAGTAGACATGCTCGAAGATTTCGTTAACGGCGCACTGACCTGTGACATGGCCAAGGCAATCGTGCCTGACGTTGTTAAACTGGTTGATGCAGCAAGAGCAAAGAATGTTCCTGTTATCTTTTCAAACGACTGCCACATCAAGGGCGTTGACAAGGAACTGGAATTCTGGGGCGACCATGCACTGGCAGGAACTCCCGGAGCAGAAGTTATTCCTGAGCTGAAGGCTGATCCTGAAAAGGACTTCATCGTACCTAAGAGACACTACAGCGGATTCTTTGGAACTGACCTGAACGTTCTGCTGAAGGATCTGGGCGTTGACACCTGCGTAATCTGCGGACTCCATGCTCACATGTGCTGCCGTCACACAGGCGCAGATGCCTATCAGTACGGCTACGACCTGGTAATTCCTGAAGAGACTACAGGCTCATTCACAGAGGAAGATTACAAGAACGGCCTTGAATATTACAAGGGAACTTACGGCGGCGACGTATGCAAGCTGGACGACCTGATTGCAAAGTTCTAGGAAGATGCAAAAGCAAGGCAAAAATCATTGACTATATAATGTAGAATTGCTACAATATGCGAGGTGCGAGAAAACGCACCTCGTTTTATGTTTAAGGGGAAAGAAAGGGTAAAAGAAAGGAAAACATGAAAGAATTTTTTAAGCGCAAGGATATTGAAATCAGCGTGAAACGTTACCTTCAGGACGCACTTTCGGCAATGGCTCTGGGACTGTTCGCAACACTCCTTATGGGAACCATTCTGGACGTTCTGGGAGCACAGACAGCTAATCTCTTTGGAGACAACGCAGTATCAGCATTTCTGGTTGAAATCGGCGGAATCGCCAAGGGTCTCATGGGCGCAGGCATCGGCATTGCCGTAGCTCACGGACTCAAGTCACCACCGCTCGTAATGTTTTCAAGTGCCGTAACAGGCATGATGGGAGCAAGCATGATGGGATTCGGTATCGAATGCAATGGCGGACCTGCAGGAGCTTTCCTGGCAGCTGCTATCGGCTGCGAATTCGGCAAGATGGTTTCAAAGGAAACACCGGTAGACATTCTGGTTACTCCGGCAACAACACTCATCATGGGCGGCATCGGAGCCAAGATCTTCGGACCTGTATTCGGATGGTGCCTGCTCAAGATCGGTGCATTCATCATGATGGCAACAGAATGGCAGCCGTTCATCTTCGGTATCGTAGTTGCGGTTGTTGTAGGTCTGGTACTCACAGCACCGATTTCAAGTGCGGCGCTTTGCATAATGCTCAACCTGACGGGACTGGCCGGCGGTGCGGCAACAGTTGGATGCTGCGCACAGATGGTTGGTTTTGCAGTAGCAAGCTTCAAGGAAAACGGCGTTGGCGGACTGGTTGCACAGGGCATCGGAACGTCAATGCTTCAGGTTTCAAACATCATCAAGAATCCTTGGATTCTGGTTCCGGCAACTCTGGCGGGTGCCATCGTGGGACCGATTTCAACATGCGTATTCAAGATGACTAACATCGCAGTCGGCGCCGGCATGGGCACCTGCGGATTCGTAGGCCAGATCGGTACATTCACCGACATGGGATTCACGTTTGACGTTCTCTGGAAGGTAATCCTTCTGCAGATCGTTCTGCCGGGCGTGCTCGCTCTGATCATCGACAAGATCATGCGCAAGACAGGCAAAATCAAGGACGGCGACTACAAGCTGGACCTGTAAAAATCAGCAAATTAGTTCTATAAAAACCCGATGCAATTTCATTCGCGTCGGGTTTTTCATTTTATGATATACTATCAGCATGAGTATCAACCCGGTTAAAAATGAAAAAGCGAGAGCTCACATATTTATGATTTTTCTGGTATTCTGCTGGGGATTTGACTATGTTCCGGCAAAATGGGCACTGGAACTGCTCAGTCCGTCGGCGGTAACCTTTTTCAAGTATGCTATCGGGCTTGTCTTTGTATTAATACTGAAGCTGGTCTCGGGAAACAGAAATCTCGTGAGAAAGAAGGACATACCGCTGTTCCTCCTGTGCGCCCTGGTGGGACAGGTAATGTATTTCCAGTGCGAATACAATGCGATGAGCTATCTGCCCGTTGCACTTATTACAATTATACTCTCCTTTGTACCTGCAGTTTCCATACTAGCAGAGAGAGTTATTTTCGGGCGCAAAGCCAATGCTAAAATCTACTGCGGAATCGTGCTCTGCATAGTGGGCATTGTGCTTGTAATAGGTGCGGACTTCGGCATTCTGTTCCAGGGAAGGGGCATAGGTTACCTGCTTGCAATGGGTGCCGTAATCAGCTGGAATGTCTACAATTTCATTACAGCTGCACTGGGTGAATACGACGACCTTACACTGTCAGTTACACAAATGCTCTGTTCCAGCCTCATACTGCTGCCCATGGCCATTCCGACCATGCCGTCATTAACGGAGTTTTCGGGACGCATCATTTTCGGCCTCCTGTGGATAGGACTCATTGACTCCGGCATAGGATACCTGATCATGGTTTACGGCATCAAGATTCTGGGGCCGACAACCGCAGCAATCTATTCGGATTTCATGCCGGTAACAACAGCTTTTTTCGGCGTTGTGATTCTGGGTGAAACCATAACCTGGCTGCAGATTGCCGGCGGAATAGTAGTAATTGTGGCAGGATACATTGTAATCAAAGAAAAAGGCATGCTTGACGAGAAGCAAAAGCAAGCTGATTCAGAAAGGAAAGGGTAATCATGAAAGCGGATATTGTTTTAAGAGGAAACGCAGTTTTTACCTCATGTGCTGACGCACCGGAAAAAAAGCTGATTGCTGTTAAGGGAAACAGGATAATTGCAGTTGATGAATTTGACAGCATTGACAGTTATGCTGATGAGAATACCAGAGTTATTGAATGCGGCGACAGACTTGTTACGCCTGGTTTTAATGACAATCATTTTCACCTTGCTCACGGAATCAATCAGGTAAACTGTGTCGACCTGTCACTTGCCACATCCGAAGAAGATGCAGTTCAGAAGGTGGTTGATTTTGCAGAAAAGAATCCCGGAAATGAACCTATATTCGGATACTACTGGTATCACATGAACTGGAAGGAAAAGAAGCTGCCTACAAAGCATTCGCTTGATAAATATTTCCCTGACAGACCTGTAATACTGTATCGTGTTGAGAGTCACGGGGCATGGCTGAACAGCAAGGCTCTGGAACTGCTTCAGATTAATGAGAACACGCCGAATCCAATCAAGAATAACGGAGAAATCGTTAAGGGAGAGGACGGCAAACCGACAGGATACATCCATGAGCTGGCCATCTTTGTCATGGGAAGACACAGCGTTAAATCCCGTGAAAAAGATAAGAGCGAGTATGTGGAATTCTTCAAAAAACTTTCCAGATATGGGGTTACTTCAATAAGCGATCTTCAGTATGACATGCCGACAAGATATGACATTTTCACGGAGCTTGAGGAAGAGGGCAATCTGAATATCAGATACGGTTTTGCAACCATTCTGAGCGATGATCTTACAAAAGCAAGAGAATACAGAGAAAAATACAACTCGGAAAAGATAAAGTATCTGGGTTTGAAACAGTACGTTGACGGCACTATTCTCGGTTATACGGGAGAACTGCTGGAGCCTTATGAGGACAAGCCTGAAACGAGAAATGAAATGCCATTTGACTTTGATGAGATTACCCGAAATGCACTGGCAGCAGACAGGGAAGGCTTCAGGGTGAGACTTCACACAATTGGAGACGGTGCGGTCAGAATAGCACTTGATGCTTTTCAGCGCTGCAGGGAAGAAAATGGCATCAGAGATTCAAGACATTCAATAGCACATATTGAAGTGGTAAATGATGCTGATATTCCGAGACTTAATGAGCTGGGTGTAATATATGATGCCCATCCGGCCCACGTAAATCTGTCATGTGAAAAGGCGGAAGACAATCCGTATCCTGTTCACCTTGGAAAGAGGGCGGATAACTGCTTCATGTACAAGACAATTCTCGACACGGGAGCACATCTTGCAGTAGGATCGGATTTTCCGGTTGTAGAGCCTGATCCGATGCTTGGAATTTACAGAGGTGTAACCAGAAAATTCAATGACGGCCTGCCTGAGGAAGGATGGATTCCATCAGAAAGACTCAGCATGGCAGAAATACTGAAGGCATATACCATAGGAACAGCCTATCATGATTTCAAGGACGACATAACAGGAACGCTGGAGGCAGGAAAATGTGCCGATATCGTCATTCTTGACAGAAACCTGTTTGATCTTGAAACGCCCGAGGAAATACTTGAAACGAAGCCTGTCATGACCATATTTGACGGCAGGATAGTATATGAAGCATAGGATTTGCTTCTTGTATGTAAATAACAGATGGACTATAATATACTAAAGCATTACAGCAAAGGAAGTTTGAAAGAAAAGGAGAAATATTATGGCAAAGTTAGCTTGGTGTCCTTGTCAGGACGAAACATGTCCGTTCAACCCTGCAAACCATGAAGAGGGTTGCAACCTCTGTGTAGAAGACAGCCTAAAGTGCGGAGAAATCCCTAAGTGTTTCTTCCTTAAGGTTACAGATTCAATTGAAGGATTTGATGACTGGAGCTTCGAACATTTCGCAAAGCTTACGCTGGGCGAAAAATAAATTGTCAGGACGGAACAAGTAATGGACATTAACAGATTCATAAACATTTTCAGTATAATATGTGGAATCATCATTCTGATTCTTGGTGCGATGGTTGCAATGGGAATGACCAAGGCGGAACCTGCAAAAGCAGGACTGCTCTTCATTCTCGGCGGAATCATTCTCATAATGAGTCTCATTCAGAAAAAGCGTCGCAGATATTAGGATATTAATACCACATCGTTTGGAAAGCCGGTTATTTTATGGAAATAAGCAGCGACATGATGCTGGAGGCCATCTCCGGTCTCATGGTCATTGATACGGCAGGGAAGGTTGTCTATATCAATGAAGCCTGTGCGGACTACATTAAAGTCAACAGGGAAAAGTCCATAGGTAAGGATATCAATGAAGTTTTTCCGCCTTCGACCATGAAGAACATGCTCAAGGGCGAAAAACGATTCAATATCCAGTACTACTTCACGGAAGGAAGAATGAGCGCCAGCAGCCAGTTCCAGCTCAGAAAGAACGGCAAGGTTGTTGGCGTTCTTGAGTATGACATGCTTGAAGAGGTTGAGCAGCTCGACTACTTCCTGGAGGAATATTCGGGTGCCCTGAAAGATGAAATCAAGTACTTCAGGGAGCAGACCAGAAAGTTTGAGGGAACCAAATATTCAATAAACAACATCATCGGATCCAGCCAGAAGGTGAAGGATCTTAAGGAGCAGATTGAAATTGCTGCCATGTCAACATCGACAGTCCTCATTCAGGGAGAAACCGGAACGGGAAAGGAGCTGGTTGCTCACGCGATTCACAATCTGAGTGCCAGGGCCTTCAATGATTTCGTGAAGGTAAACGCTGCAGGAATGTCGGAGAGCCTGATAGAATCAGAGCTTTTCGGATATGTGGGCGGCGCGTTTACAGGTGCAAAGACAAGCGGCAAGAAGGGAAAATTCGAGCTGGCGGACAGAGGCACGCTGTTCATTGATGAAATCAATCATATGCCTCCGGCCATGCAGCCCAAGCTTCTGAGAGCTCTGCAGGAAGGTGAAATTTCACCTGTAGGAAGCGAGGAGGACATAGATGTCGATGTACGTGTAATCGCAGCATCAAACGAGAAGCTGGAACAGCTGGTTCTCGAGGACAAATTCCGTGCGGACCTGTATTACAGACTGAATGTATTCACCATAACAGTACCGCCGCTCAGAGAGCGCATTGACGACATTCCGGAACTTGTTAAACAGAAGGTTCACGACATTAACAAGGAGATGGGCAAGAACATCACTAAAATAGATCCGGATGTTTACGAGGCTCTTGCCGAGTACGACTGGCCCGGAAATGTAAGAGAACTGTACAACAGAGTTGAATCCGCAATGAACTACGTTCAGGGTGACACTCTGCAGAAGATCCATTTCAATTTCAGAGCGGACAACAGCAAAATCAATCTGGAAGCTCTGAAAACAACAGACAACCCGATTGAGGCAATTAAACATGAGGCTGAGTGGAAGCTCATCAATGAAACACTCCTCATGTTTGATAACAATAAAACAAAAGCGGCTGAATACCTGAAGATTTCAAGACCTCTCCTTTATCAGAAGATGAAGAGACTTGGAATCGATTAATCGACATGATAAAGGAGGTGTTATCATGATTTGTGCTGATAAAACAGACAGAAGCAAACTTGCTTTCCTCTTTAAGGGCATTCAGGATTCAATGGTCATTGCATACCTTCAGGGCTACAACGGAACCTGTTATGTGGACAGGCTGCCTGACCCGACTTATGGAATCATCGTTAGCGGTGAGTACAGCTTCTACGGAGGAAATGCAAAATCAGCCGGCCCCCTTCTTGAGAATCTGGGAGACTATATCACCGGATCCGGAAGCACGGCCATCTATGCTGATCACGCATGGTGCGATGAACTGCTCAAGTATCCTCAGAACAATCCCGTGGAGGTTCCAAGACATGGAATAGTCCAGAAGGATTACGATTTTGACACCGAAATGCTGACTGCCTTTGCGGCAGACATTCCCGATGGCTTCGAAATCAGGGATTTTGATGAGGAACTTTACAATCAGGCAATTCAGGAAGAATGGTCAGTAGAGTTTGTCGAGGGATTCGAATCAGCCGGGGATTTTCTTACAAAGGGCTTTGGCAAAGCCATAGTTGAGAAATCCACAGGAAAACTTGTTGCCGGTGCTGCAACCCAGACAGTGTACGATGGCGGTGGTGAAACACAGCTGGCAACCCATCCGGACTACAGAGGCTTTGGCCTAGCCGTAGCCGTGTCATCCGCATTTCTGCTTGAGGGGCAGAAGAGGGGACTCCGGATCTGCTGGGATGCTGCCAATCTTACATCTAAGCACATTGCTCTAAAGCTTGGATATGAAGATGCGGGAGTTTATTCCACAGTGCACGTTTCATTTGACAGATAAAGTTTTTAAACGTGCCGGAAAAGTAAAAACAAGTATAATTCTGCACGAACACTGTAAGCGTACACTTACAGGGGCTTCAAAAGCCCAGTTTTCAAGGAAAATCGCATATTTTTAATAATTGGTGTAAGCACGGACTTACACTAATTTTTTTACAAATTTTCTGAAAACGCCCATTTTCAGCCGTTTTTGTTCTTGGCACGCTATTTGCTTCTATCATTTAGTATGAATTTCATAAGGTGTGCATATGAAGTTTACAGGAAATTATCATTGGTTTTTTGAGTACTTATTGAAAGGAGAAAACTATGAGTGAGAAAAAAAACATCACCGCTGCTCCAGACAACTCTCTAGAGTCATTTGGTTATAAGCAAGAGCTTAACCGTTCACTGGGTCTGGGAGCTGTACTGCTCTTCGGTATGGCCTACATGGCACCTTGCACAATCTTTTCATATTTCGGACTGATTGGTACAAGCACACACGGCATGGTATCAATGTCTTATCTGATTGCAACGCTTGCAATGTTCTTTACAGCACTGAGTTACAGACAGATGGTAAAGGCATTCCCAATTGCCGGATCAGTTTACAACTACACAGCTAAGTCAATGAAACAGGAAATAGGTTTCATGTCCGGATGGGCAATCATGCTGGACTACATCCTGCTGCCAATGATCAACTACATCATTGCATGCAACTTTATTCCTATCCTGTTCCCAAGCATTCCTAGATGGCTTTGCATCGTAATCCTGATTGCAGCAGTTACACTTATCAACCTGGTAGGCGTTAAGTTCCTGTCAGCTGTAGATAATGTACTGGTTATCTTCCAGTTCGTATTCGTACTGGTAGCAATCGTATTCGCTCTCAAGCTGATCTTCTCGGAAGGCTACAGCTTGATCGATGTAAACGGCCTCATGGACGTTTCACAGTTCGATGAAGTTGGAATGAGCGGCCTCATCGGCGGAGCTGCTATCCTGTGCCTCTGCTTCCTGGGATTCGACTCAGTAACAACTCTGGCTGAAGAAGCAAGAGACCCTGGCAAGACAGTTGGTAGTGCACTGATTCTGCTGGTTGTAATCGTTGGTGGATACTTCGTACTGTCAACTTACATCTTCCAGATTGCATATCCAAAGGGATGGATGGAAATGGACCCTGACAATGGCGCATACGACCTTCTGGGACACATCGCTCCACAGTGGATGGCTACACTTATCGTAATCGTAATGATCGCTGCCTGCCTGGCATGCGCAGTATCATCACAGGCTGCTTGTGCAAGAATCCTCTACGGCATGGGTCGTGACAGACAGCTGCCTAAGCTCTTCGCACACGTAAGCAAGAAGAACCAGGTTCCAGACTATGGCATCATGTAGTGGTCAAGCGTTTTTGTAACACCACTGCCTAATTTGTTAAGTTCCGTAG
>JAUNIQ010000142.1 GCA_030535275.1 Bacillota bacterium
CCAAGTAAATAGAGTAAATCAGCGCTCTGCGTTTGGATTTTATGAAAATATCTATCTCTTTCAGGAGGAATACGATCGGCTGAAAGCCGATTTCCCCGGCAGAATCGATGGCCTCATCGAAGAAATGAGTGCCTACTGTAAGGCCAATGGGAAGAAATATCAGAACTATGAAGCAGCGCTGCGCAGCTGGGCAAAAAGAGAGAAGATCACAGGAAATACGGTAGGTGCTAAGCCTGGCTTTCCTGATTATTCCTGTGAGGAAGGAGAAAGTTTCTGATGGAAGATTTATTTGAAGTTAAAGCAGAACAAGCTGTCGGAGATTACATCGACGAGGAAGGTTATCTGTGCTGCGGTAACTGTAATACCAGAAAACAGTACAGGATCCCATGGCCCTTCTTTGATGGAAAAGGTTCCATGGGTGATCATCTGGTTCCGGTCCTCTGCAGGTGTAAGCAGGAGGAAAAAGCACGAATGGAAGCAGAGCAGAAAGCAAGGGAACATCGTGAGCTTGTGGCCCGCTTACAGAGTGTCTGCTTCACCAGCCCAGCAAGAAGAGAGCACACCTTTGAGAATGCGACCATGCTCCCACCGGACATTCTGGAGAAGGCCAAGCGCTTCGTTGAGGACTGGCCAACGGTGCGGAGGGAGAACACAGGCCAATTGTACTGGGGGGATTGCGGTACAGGTAAGAGCTATACCGCCGCATGCATTGCCAATGCGTTGATGGAACAAGAGATCCCGGTTCTTATGCGAAATATGGGCGATTTTATGGGTGGCAGCTTTGAGGATAAAGAGGAGCTTTGCAGAGACGTTGCAAGGTACGGATTGGTCATCTTTGATGATCTCGGTATGGAGCGTGCTACCGAGTATGGTCTTGAGATGGTATACCGTGTGATCAATGCCCGATACGAGAGCGGAAAGCCTACAATCTTTACAACAAATCTTTCGCTGCAGGACCTTATGAACCCGCAGGACATAGCTCACAAGCGAATCTATGACAGAGTATTGGAAATGACCATTCCGATCCAGTTTACGGGACCAAATGTTCGTCCGAAAATCCGTCAGCATAAAATGAATATCTTCAGAAAAATTCTCAAAGGAGGACAGTAAATGGCAAGAGAAACAAGCGGTAAGCTGGATGTGCCGATCTGGGAGAAATACGCAATGACTGTGAATGAGGCAAGTGCCTACTTCCATATCGGAGATAAGAAGCTCAGAGAGATCATCGACGATGATCCGGATGCGGATTATATCCTCCGAGTCGGCAATCGACATATGATACGCAGAAAGAAATTTGAAGCCTTCCTGGATCGACAGGAAGCAGTATAAGGAAATAATACAGAAGCGGAGGCCTGACTTTGGTCAGGCTCTCCGCGGAAAGGAGAACTTGCCTATGGGCAAAAGACGAGACAGCAAAGGTCGCATTTTGCGAACCGGCGAAAGCCAGAAGAAAAATGGTCGTTATGTATTTCAGTACACAGACTTCAGCGGCAAGAGACGCTGCGTCTACAGCAGCCGACTGGAGAAGACAGACCGTTATCCGGAAGGAGCCCTGAAAAAAGATAAGGCACTCCGTGAGAAGGAAGAAGAGATCCTCTTCAATAAAGCAAACGGACTGTTTGACTTTGGCGGAGATCTCACCGTTATCGAACTGGCGGAACGGTATGTGGCAACCAGAACGAATGTGAAAGAGTCCACCAAAGCAGGATATCGAACAACTTTGAATTTCTTGCGTAAGGAGCCCTTCAGCCAGAAACGTATCGATAAAGTAAAGCAGACAGAAGTGAAGCTCTGGATGATCAAGCTGCAGCAGGAGGACGGGAGACGTTACAGCTCCATTCGCAATATCCGCAGTGTTCTTAAACCGGCGTTTCAGATGGCAGTGGATGATGACCTGATTCGCAAAAATCCATTTGCATTTCCCTTGGGGCAGATCATTCATGACGATACAAAGAAGCGAATTGCACTGACTCAGGAGCAGGAAGAACAGTTCCTCAGCTTCATCCATGAGCATCCCCATTACAGCCGATACTATGAGGGCGTATACATCCTGCTGAACACAGGACTTCGCGTCTCGGAATTCTGTGGGCTGACGATGGCGGACATTGATTACAAGGAGCACTGCATCCACGTAACAGGGCAGCTTTTAAGGCACAGCAATATGGTTCTGGAGTTCGAAACGCCGAAAACCGATGCCGGTACGCGAGATATCCCCATGACTCCGGAGGTGGAGCAGTGTTTCAGAAATCTCGTGAAAAAACGAGAACGGATGGCCGTTGAACCAATCGTCGGTGGGAAGGCCGGATTCTTCTATCTCGATAAGTGTAAGAGACCGGTTGTAGCGCTCCACTGGGAACATTACTTCCGGGGAATGATTGGCGCTTATAACAGGAGCCATACTATACCGCTGCCGAAGTTTACCCCTCATAATTGCAGACATACGTTCAGCACAAAGATGTCCAGAATGCGAATGTATCCGAAAGACCTGCAGTACATCATGGGACATTCGGATTACAAGGTCACTATGAACACCTACACGCACCTGGCGTTTGAAGATGCGCGAAGAGAATTAAAGAGAGTCAACGATCATAAAATGATCGGATAACGACATTGATGTCGATTTTAGGAGGGAATGCAGCATTTTTATAAATGTAACATGAAATATGTTACGAATGTAAAAAACGGAATACGGTGGGAGAATTAGAGAGAACCAAAGGCCAAATAATGAAATGGGAGTCCCTTCGTCAGAAGG
>JAUNIQ010000027.1:0-8636 GCA_030535275.1 Bacillota bacterium
ATAGATATTGTATTCTATTAGGCAGGAGCGTTACAAATTCAGTGTACCATTACAGGCTGCGGCAAGTATAATCCACATTATTGGTACAAACTCCAGATTTGTCAGGTGACCAATCAGGTGGTAATCATTGAACATCCAGCTTCCAACTGTTGATCCCGGAATTGAATTCCAGATGCTGTAGAGGATTCCCAGCTTTTCAGGAATGTTCATCATTGCCATGAACATTACAAAAATCATTATTCCTATTGTGGCCACATGGTTCATTGTGAACTGGGACAGAGCCATTGCTATTATTGACAGAATCAGTGATTCCATAATGAAGAACAGTGACATGATAATCATGGTCTGACCCATGTTCATATGTATCATGCAAGGAGGAAGCATTATCTGAAGATATGTTTCCGCTCCTCCAAGACCGAACAGTGCGGTCAGTAGCGCTATTTCAAACAGAACAAGCACAAGCGCTGTAAACATAGCCATTATCACTCCCACAAACAGTTTAACTCCAAAGAGTTTTTTCTTTCCATTCTTCGAGCAGAATATCAGCTGATCCATACTGCTTGATTTCTCGTCTGCATATAGTCCTGCCAGTCCTATGGCTGCCAGAATCAATAGCATGAAGTTAATGTATCCTGCAATTTCGAAATAGGATGAATATGCTGTACAGTATGTATATTTAAACGGCGCAACATTTTCTTTATCCTTGTTCAGCCACCACTGCTGATCTGATTCTGAAATGCCTGCATCTGCCATTAGTTTAGTATTAACTTCCGTTCTCTTGGCATACAGTTCATCCGCGGTATGCCCGGTAACATCTGTGCTTCCCGTGGATGACTTGATGAAAAACGTAATCGGATCCTCTGCTCCGGTTTCACTCGGCTGCACATTTGCCAGAAATTCATCATCAATTACTGTTCCTGACAGTGCCTTCTCCCTTTCCATCTTGGGTTTGAAATTGCCTGTTATTATTGGTGTCATCTCATTGGCCAGAAGTACCAGCAGCATTATGGCAATAGCAATCCAGTAGGCCTTCTGAGAGAAAGCCTTTCTCATCTCATATTTAAATAAAGTTCCCATCTCTAATCCTCCTCAAACTTTTTCAGGTAAAAATCCTCAAGGTCCATTCCGATGTTATCCAGTCTGCCATCAAAAATGATTTTCCCCTCTTTCATCATCAGAATACGGTCAGCTATGTGTTCCACATCGGACACAATGTGTGTGGAAAGAATTACAATGGCATCCTTTCCAAGCTCCGCAATCAGGTTGCGGAAACGAACCCTTTCCTTAGGGTCAAGTCCTGCCGTAGGTTCGTCAAGAATAATCAGTTTAGGATCATTAAGAACCGCCTGAGCAATCCCCAGTCTCTGCTTCATCCCGCCTGAATAGTTCTTTATTTTCTTGCCTGCAACATCTTCAAGGTTCACAACCTTGAGCAGTTCCTCGCATCTTCTTCTGGCTGCCCTCTTATCAAGTCCTTTAAGTGCTGCCATATACATAAGAAAATCTCTTCCTGTAAAATTCGGATAATATCCGAAGTCCTGTGGCAGATAACCAATGGCATCACGATACATTTCTTGGGACGTTCCCATTCCGTCAAATGTAACCTTTCCTTCTGTTGGCCTTATCAGTCCGCAAATCATTCGCATCAGTGTAGTTTTACCTGCACCGTTTGCACCCAGCAGTCCGATTACTCCGGATTCAAATGTCCCGGACACATTCTGTACGGCAATTTTATCTTTGTACCCCTTCGAAATATTCTCTAATACAAGTTCCATGATAAACTCTCACTTTCTCTAAAATATAATATGCATTCAACAATCGTCACTATGAGAACCAGTACCATTACCGCCCCTATCCAGCCCTGTGAAACAGAACTGATATATTCTGATCTTTCTACAAGATACGGAATTATGCATGTGGCGAAAGTCACACCACAGCACCCGTAGATGTTCTCCCTGGCGTGCCATCTTCTGATCACTATCAGACAGCCCATGATATTAAGCAGATACGGTAAACATATGCAGTTCAGAACCTGCAGCAGACCGATATCAAATACGCTCTTAATCACAACTGTTCCCAGCACAATAATCACGAGACTGAAAATGCCAAGAATCATCATCCTTGTTGCTATTATCATTCTAAGTGAAAACCGACTGGTTGCCTCAAATTCACCCATTCCATACCTTTCCGATTTGTCTATGGCTGTAATGCAGGCAAGCACACAGATTGGCAGTATTGAAGACAGCACCCACATGGAGTGGACCGATCCTGTTTTCGCAATCAGGAAAAGCATCAGGCAAAGAGCCAGTCCGCAGCCTGCACTTCTAAGTCCCAGATATTTGGTTTCAAGAAGCATTATTTCTCCAAGACGCATTCCCCGCTGTTCATGCTTTCTGACAAATTCCTTGCCGCTGTCACTTTCTTCAAGGCTGTAAACGTTTTTAAGTTGTTTCTTCAGTTCTCTATCTGTCATCCTGACGCCCTCCTTCCTTTAGATTTTTCTGCAAAAGCTGTAAGCCTGCTTTTGCGCGCCTGTTAACCGCGAATCTGGACAATCCCATCATCT
The DNA here is from genome assembly GCA_030535275.1 of Bacillota bacterium. Taxonomy (GTDB): domain Bacteria; phylum Bacillota; class Clostridia; order Peptostreptococcales; family Anaerovoracaceae; genus Lentihominibacter. Next base: position 2,567 of record JAUNIQ010000027.1, read on the forward strand.
TGCCGATTTCTTCTGCCGACAGTCCGCTGGTATACCTTAGAACCACTATCTCCCGAAGTTCTTCCGGCAGCCCGTCTAAAGCCTGCTCAAGATCAAGATTCTCTACCACCCTTTCCGGCCCGGCCTTCATGTCGGATAATCGGCCTTCATATTCCGAAACATCTTCACTCACCGGCCTTCTGAACTCATCCATGCACAGATTTCTTGCTATGGTGTACAGATAAGCCAGCTGCTTACCGGTTTCCTTATATGTGCGGCTCTGCCAGAATCGCAGGAATGTTTCCTGAACGATGTCCTCTGCCAGATACCGGTCTCTGGTTTTCATGTAACAGTATCGGAGGATTTTGTCGTACTGTTCTTTTAAATCCATGGATTATTCCTCCTCTGTAGGGTTAACGGATAAATCACGCTTTTGTGCGGGCGTATTTCAAAAATATATAAATAGCGGTGAGTTTTTTGCTCACCGCCAATATTCTAATTATTATTCTCCGGAAATTCCAGTATTAAAAGAAGTCTCCCTTCCAGATATTCTGCATGTATTCTGCCACCCATTTTTTCTGTGAGAAGACGCGCTATTGACAAACCAAGACCTGTTCCTTGGTATCAAATGGCTTAGTAATATAATCAGTATTTTCTTCATAGCTTTATCTCTCGTTTACCGCAATCCAGATTTCACAACTGTAATCCGGATTAGAAACATCTTCTGACGGATATACTTCAAGTTCAACGCCTTCTGCATAATAGTACTGAGTACTCTGTGGGAAGAATTCTGAAACAATCTTCTTATAGGTTTCTACAAATGCATCAGGCATTTTCCCTTTTGCTATAAATACTGCATATGTGTGAGCCGGTATTTCAACAACCTCCAGATCCTCATCTGCAACCGGTCTTCCGTCATATTCCACGCCGATTCCGTATGGGAAGTGATTGGCATCCAGTTCTGATGAGAAGCATATTCCCAGAAGTCCCTTCAGTTTCGGCTGCTTAGGAAAGTATCCTATGATACGCTGCATGCTTCCGTCCTGTCCGCACTGCGTCCAGAAGTTTGTGATATCCTGAGTTGCTTCCATGCTTGCAGGCTTTCCTACCTTCTGGCGCTTGCACACAACCCTGAACGCGTCCATCTTTTCAATCCTGTAATCCATTTTTGTACCTCCTGATAATGTTAATTTCACATGCAGAGGTGTAAATGTCTTTACCCGGCCACCCTTTCTGGCTTCACTTGGCGTAATGCCGTGGTACTTCGTGAAAGCTCTGGTGAAGCTCTCCGGGGTGTCGTAACCGTACTTCATGGCTACGTCAATTATCCTGTCTTCGCCTCTTGTGAGTTCCTCAGCTGCCAGGGACAGCCTGCGCATGCGAATGTAATCTCCCAAAGTGAAGCCGCAAAGCACTCCGAATACTCTCTGAAAATGAAATGGTGACGAACAGGCCTGCTTCGCTACTTTTTCATAATCGATTTCTTCAAGTATATGCTCTTCCGCATAATCTACTGCCTTTTGTATTCCGGCTACCCAGTCCATTAATTTACCTCCTGCTGTGAATACAGTTTATCAGGGTGCACAGCATAATTCCTGACATCAGATGCTTAGAGATGTCAGGAACTCATCAATCAGTTTATTAACCATTTCCTCTTCAGGCTTTTGAGATACTCCTTCTGTTCGTCTGTAATACGATAACTTTCCCTTGCCTTCTGTATGGTCTTGTTGTGTGTCCAGACATCCAGCTTATTATTTTCAATGTATGGAATGGTGGCATCCCACTGCTTTGCAAGAGCCGTTGCGAAAAACCATGCGGTCATCATGTTAACGTAGTATTCTTCACTTCGAACTGAGGCGGGAATCTTCAGGTACTCAGCCTTGAAATCCTCATCAAGGAAGTGACTCATGAGCATCTCCATGCCGAATCTGCATGTGTAGGTTTCCTTTGACGCTGCCCATTCCTTTATTTTCTCTATAAGTTCAGTTTTATGCTTCCTGAACACCTTCGGTGACATTATGTCGCAGACAGCCCAGTTGTTTACATATGGCAAAAACTCGTCAACAGCCGCAACGCAGACTTCGTAGCCCTTTATCTCTGAGAGTATAAGTCCGTGAAGCATGTCCTCGTCATAATATTCATGAGGAAGCTGTTTTAGAAAATCCTCATAAGCACCATCTTTATATATTGCCTTGGCAAGTTTTCTTACATCAGGCACACGGACACCTATGAATTTTTCACGTGCTACTGTAGGCGTGAGCTTTGCCTGAAATTCCGCATATTTCTTATTCTGTAATTTAAACAGTTCCTTCTGAATATTCATTTTCACTCCGTATTGTAATTAATTCATGAATTGCCGCCACAGTTGCCAGTAAGCATACGGCAGTCCCGCTGTAGTTCAGATTTATCACCGGTAAGGTTAGCGGCAAAATGAACAGAATCAGCCCAGTTACTTTATTGATCTTCGTGTGAGGCATTGTCAGTTCTTTGTTACTAACATGGCCCCAGACAATGTTAAATATCTTCAGTGCTGCAATCGCTCCGATCCATGCCAGAAGCCACCAGAAAATCTGAAGTACAGGCAGCAGTTTAAACAGGCACACTGCAACAAAAATCATGTCTGCAATGCTGTCCAGCTTAGCCCCCGCCTTAGACTCTGTATTGGTTTTTCGGGCCACAAATCCATCTGCCATATCAGAAATTCCGGCAACAATATAAAGGCCATAGAATACAGGCGAAAAGACGCTGACAGGCAGCAATGCCAGACTGCAAATAATTCTAATTATAGTAATGCAATTAGCAATCATTTCTCCAGTCCTTCAAAGAATTCTACTGCTCCCTCGATTTCTTCATCTGTAGGATGCCCCTTGGCTATTCCGCCTACCAGCTTCAGGGCTCCGAAGGTATCAAAGCCCTTGCAGAAATAGGTGCCCAGATTCTCGCAGTTTCTGCCTTCGCATATTGCCTTTGCAGCATTGTCGTATCTGTCAAAAGGATTTCCCGATGTGTGCATGAAGAACACCTTCTTGTTTGCCGGTGCATTTTTCTCCATAAACTCCAGCATTTCCGGATAGAACTTTCCATAGGCAATGCCCGATGCATAGCCTATCAGGTCGTACTCCTCCAGATTTACTTCATTCTGAGCTGTGCCATCTATTAATGTCACTTCATGCTTTGCCTCTATGGCATCAACCAGCCTTTTTGTATTTCCGTGGTGTGTGGAAACATATACAATAGCTGTTTTCATTCTATTTCTCCATTATTTTAAATAGTGCTTGGCTTGCAGATGATTCTTTCAATTTTAGTCTGAAGAATATTGCATGCAGGCTGCGGACGAAGTACCACTGCAGTATCTGCGCCTCTTCCTGATCCGGCAACTGCAACTATAGCTTCATCTCCGATTACAAAACCTGCATCTGCTGCCATAGTGCTTACTTCAACACAAACCTTCAGGCCCTGACCGAACATTCTAAGGCTGCCGGCTACGATTTCCAGAGGATAAACGCCACCAAATGCACTGGACAGTGAACGTTCTCCACCACTAAGCGCATGTGCTGCCGTACAAACATTCAAGCCCTTGTCAGTCAGATATTTTCGCAGTTCCATTGACATAGGGTTGAAACCAGGCTTGCTCTGTCCATAAGCATAGGTAACAGCTGTGATTGCAATGCCATCATGCTCAATTTCATCTGCCATCATTTTTGCTGTATTGCCATCTGTTGATGCAACTACGATGCTTTTGATACCCAGCTCTTTAGCAGTTTCAACTGCCAGTTTCAGAGTATCTACCGTGTTTTCACGTCCCGGTCTTTCAAAGTAAGTAATTTTTTCCTGAATCATTATCTATTTCCTCCTAAATGATATAAATTAGAATTTCGAACATCTATAGTTCTTTTGTAGCCTTTCCACCTAAATATAAAGCATAACCACCGGCTACAACGATAATCACAATTGATATTACAATATCGAGTGTATTCGAACTTTCCCCTGAAAACTTTGATGCTACATCAATAAAACTATGCGTAATAATACAAGGCCATATACTCTTGCTCTTATAAAATACCATTACAAAAGCAAATCCAATTGCCATTGCATATGCTATCTGCAAAAGGGTGTCGAATGAAGCATGACCTGTAAGTAAGTTTATGATATGACCAGCTCCAAAAGTGATTGCAGAAATTATAATCGCCTGTTTCACACTATCTTTCTCTATCGCTTTGAATAATAAGCCACGAAATATTACTTCTTCTACATAACCGACCAACGCCATAGAAAGTACTGCATATATCTGACCTGGGAGAGCATAGTGCACTGAAAAACCAGGCCAAAAGTTTACAGACATCAGTATGATAAATGGTATGAAGAATAAATATCGTTTATAATCTTTCACCTTGACAAATCCATATTTTTCTCCAAGCATATTCTTAAAAATAAAGCATGTAATAACGGTCGCAATAGCCAAGAGCCCAACAAATGATAAAACACTGTCATCGCCAAAATTATTTCTTAAATTTCCCATCACAACGACATATATGATTATCCACATTACAGCAAACCATATCTCACTTTTTTCATAAAATTTCTTCATATCCTTATTGCTCCTATGTCATTAAAATCGGAATTTATATTTAATCATAATCATCTTCCGTAAGAAGAACTGCCGGTGTATATTCTGTTTCCGACTGGGCCATCGCATGAGGTTTGTACTCATAGGTGATAGCATTCTCAGTCAGAACATCTTTATCTTCGTATGCTTCATCAACAGGGCCGTATCCGGAAGCACCCTTGATGGTTATTTTTATAATATCCATATCAGCCCTCCCGCTTTACATAGGTAAGTTCCACGTCATAACCCAACTGTTCCATCATGCTAAGGAAGGTCTTATTCACTACGCCATCCGGATTCTTGATAACACGGTTAACGTAGGGAGCCGAGGTACCAACCTTCTCAGCGAGCTGCGCCTGCGTGATACCTTCTTCCATGCATTTGACTTTTACATCTATCTCTACATTATTTTTCAGCATACGTTTCACCTCATATCCCGATTGCACTAATCGGATAATTTATTATACCTCATTTCCTTTCATTTGAACAGATAGCAAAAAAGGCCTCCCGGTGAAGGGAAGCCTGACGCTGTGCTCTGTTTACTTTGCCACCTCAATGCTGATGCCCGATTTGAAAACCACCTCGTGATGGTCATCATGAACAATGATTCTATCAACTCAACATATCTTTCTGGACATGTTCCCACAGAGGTTTCGTGCAGCAAAAGAAAAAGGACCTCAGCCCCGGTAATAGGGCTAAAGTCCTTGAAAATGCCTGTTATAGGCCTATTTTGTGTTGGTTTTTGACATCAATACTACGGTCTCGACATGGGTGTAGACAATAGCATAAATAACCACACAACACGGGAACAAATCTCCCCCACAGTACACGGGAATATATCACCTTGACAATCCGAGACTTTTCAGGTCGTCAGATGATACTTGCAATTCCTCATAACGCTTCAGCAGTTTCACTATTCTCGGTCTATTGTATCTCTGGATTATCACAAATGTTAAGTCAATTAAACAGGCAACTACTGATGTCGAAATAAAAACGCCGGGAACCCCGTAAGGAATAATCAGCAATAAGGGAAGAAATGACAATACCATAATAATACGATGGACTAATTCCGCCTGCAGCATATTATGCAGGACCTCCTTCGGGCCTGTTTTTCTAAGATCAAATTGCTCAGGCTTCGCTGTGATAACTTTCGATTTCCACTTTTTCACATGAATAAGTTTATATACCCTGTGTTCATAACTATGAATTCGAAATCCAATCGAATTCACATTAAATTCCCGATTTTTATAGATAACAGTAACAGCTTCACCAACAATCAGTCTCATCGCAAAGTGATAAAACGTTGTTAGCAGTGTCACATACATTGATAACATCCAGGATTGATGATTGATATGATAAGCAAAAAGAAAAATGAATGTCAAAGCAAATAATATCAGGGAAAAGCATCTTATCTGTTTTATCGTTATTGAAGTTTTCATTTTTATATCCAATAGCAAATATTCATATTACTCATCTATTGTTTCA
>JAUNIQ010000027.1:8646-16941 GCA_030535275.1 Bacillota bacterium
GAATAATCTATTCCTTTCATGAATATCTCACGATCGCTTGTCTTATCAGTCATAGCAGATTTAAGAAGTTTTTTAATGGTAGTAGAATCGAAGGGACTTCTCTCCATCGCCTGAAGATAATCTTTTTTATTGATCTGCTGCCAATCTATACATTTGTCAATTCTGGACTTCAAAAGATGATCGAGCCAAATCCTTGTTGCACGACCATTACCTTCCATAAAGGGATGAGCAATATTCATCTCAATATACTTATCTATTATTTCATCCTCACAAGTCTCAGGCATGGCTTCTATTTGACGAAAAGTTTCTTCTAGATACATACAATTTGCAAAAACAAATCCACCTTTTGATATATTTTTTGTTCTTATTGTTCCAGCAAAATCATATAACCCACCGAAAAGAAATGCATGTATCTGCTGTAATCCTTTAACAGTTCCTGCTTCCGTAGCATCCAAAATAGAATTCTCATATAATTCGTATGCGTTTCGTTTACTCTGCTCATCAATTGGATCACTCATTCCAAGAATCCAATCCGTGAATTGTGATTTACTACTTGCTGGCAAAAGTAACAGCAATCTGTTAATACCATTTTGATTTAAGCAATCTGTAGCATATTGTTTTCCATCTGCAGCTGTCAACTTCAGTTGTCTACAAAATGAAGACAACTCTGGATGTCTACTCTTAAATGTATTCCAATACCTGCGAGCGTTCTTGCTTTGAACCAAAGCTTGTACAACATCAGTAGCCGCGTACCACCAGTTTTTATCCTCGTCAGACCACCTTGCTCGAACAGGCACTGAATCAAAAAAACGTATTGATGTTTTCACTATCATACTTTCCCAACCTCCAAACACATTAATTTTAACATCAAAATAATCAGTTGTCCACATTTTGTAGACAACTGATTGTTCAATGAAAACATTAAAGTAAGATTGGAAAATTACAATTGAACTCATTCTGCAAAAGGATATACTGAGCTGCAATAACATAGTTATCTATGTCTTCCTCACTCAATCCCCTAGCTAAAAACAAATCATCCCATACAGCTCCCATCTTATCTACATCCTTACATTCGACCTGAAAAAATCCACTATTCAAATCAATACCTACATATATGTTTTCTTCTAACACATTCTCAACTCATGCTCGAGACATCAATACTACCGTCTCCACGTGCGCTGTATGCGGGAACATGTCCACAGGCGTTACTTCCATAAGTTCATAGCGGGCGCCGCCTTCAGCAGCACCTTCGCTTAGCAGCTTCACGTCGCGAGCCAGCGTAGCCGGGTCACATGAAACGTAAATGATGCTCTCTATTTCTGCCTTTGCAATTGCCTCGAGAAGCTCAGGTCTGCAGCCTGCGCGGGGCGGATCAAGTATTGCAATGTCTGCACGATTTCCTTCTTCCAGCCACTTCGGTATCAGCTCCTCAGCTTTGCCGCATTCATATGTGGCATTCACAATGCCGTTTATCGTCGCATTACGGTTGGCATCCACCACGGCTTCCTTCACTATTTCAATGCCGTGCACCTCATCAGCCAGGTCTGCCATGCAAAGGCCAATGGTTCCGATTCCGCAGTACAAATCCAGGATCACCGGTTTTTCTTCCAGCGACCATGCCGCACGCTCGCAGTAATTTCTGACAACGCCGTACAGATTCTGCATCTGCACAGGATTAACCTGATAGAATGATTCTGCTGAAATCTCGAAGCTGAATTCACGAACTCCTTCAGCGGTTTCAATTTCAATGAGGTCCGTAATTGTCGGCTTGCCGGCAAGCACTTCCGTTTTGCTTTTGTCGCTCTTGCCCGTTCTGATAATCACGCTTTCCAGGCTGCCTCCCGCTTCATAAACGGCATCGTCCAGATACTCAATGAGCTTGGCAGCATCCGGCATTCCCTTGCCGTTTATATCGTAAACGACCATTACTTCGCCTGTTCCAAAGGCAGTCTTAACGGTCATCCCATGCATGAGTCCCTTCTCCCAGCGTTCATCATATGAGACTATATGGTCCTCCAGCATGTAACGTCTTGTAGCCTGGGCTGCCGCCATGGCGGTCGGTGCCTGTAGCCAGCAGTCCATGCAGTTGATTACTTCGTTTGATCTGTTCGGCCTGAATCCGATTCGCGGTTCGTGAACCGGCTCCTGTGTTCCGCCTTTTCTTGTCATAAAGCCGCCCGTTGAGATTGGCATTACGGCCTTGTTGCGGTAATTGAACGGCGCCTCTGCTCCAATGATGGGATTGAACACATCCTCCAGCTTGGCACCGGCAAGTCTTTCAAGCTTGCTTCGCACCTGATTCTCTTTTATATCAAGCTGGGCATCATAATTCAGTATTCCAAATGGGCATCCGCCGCAGTTTGAAACCTTCCCGCCGCTTGAATCCGGGCGGAAGTCTGCCTTTGCATAAGGGCAAATCTCATCAGTGCGCGCTTCCGATGGCTCCACAATCTGAACCAGCTTCGAAAATGCGTAATTCTTCTTTACCTTGGTCAGCTCGGCGTAGGCAGTGTCTCCCGGAACGGTATCAGGTACGAAAACAACCAGCCCTTCTTCACTTCGGCCTATTCCCTGGCCTTCGGTGCTCATATCTTCAATTGTGAGTGCTATTACCTGTCCTTTTTCCATTTTATAATCCTTTGGCTATTTCGCTTATTCTTCTCAGTCTGTTGTTTACTCCCGACTTGGAGAGCGGTGGCGAAAGCACCTTGCCCAGTTCCTCAATTCCAAGGTCAGGGTTGTCCAGGCGGGCCACTGCCACCTCTCGCAGTTTGGCGGACAGATAATCCAGCCCGCGAGTCTGCTGTATTTTCTTAATGTCGCTTATCTGACGCTCGGCAGCTCTTATTGCCTTGTCCATGTTAACCAGGTCAAGCTGCTCGGCTTTTTTCGCAACAGAAATCATTTCCTTCTGCATTATCACTTCCTGATAATCGAAATACTGCTTGGAGGCGCCCATGATTGCCAGAGTATCTGCAATCTGCTCCCTGGCCTTAAGATATACGCCGTAACCGTTCTTTCTCTCGACGATTCTGGCGGTAATGTTCACAAAAGTATTGACCAGTCTGCGCAGGTCCTTGGCCTGTGTCTCTGTACTGGCGGAAATCTCATAATGATAGCTATTTCGCGGATCGTTTATTTTCCCCGCAGCAAGAAATGCACCGCGAAGATATGCCTTCCTGCAGCACTTGGTTTTGATAAGCCCGTCGTAGATTCCGTCACTCAGTGTATTGAAACCTTCCTTTACCATGAGAATTCCCATCTCACGGAGAATCATTTCCGAATTGTGTTCAGGCCCTATGCGGATAATGTATTCGTTTGCCTTTGCACCCTTTAATGCCTTCGTTTCATTGGCGCCTACGGTTATCTCCGTTTCAACGTCAAAGTAATTCTTAATCAGCTTCTTTATGTGACGAACCACTGCCAGATTCGGTGTGGTCATTACCATGCGGAATTTTCCTCCGCCGGCAAGACCGACGCTGCCCGCAAATCTCATGAAGCCGGCGATTTCAGCCAGCTGACAGCATTTCTTCTCCGGCTCTATTCTGGCCAGTTCGTTTTTTGTTTCCGATGCGTATGACATTCGTTTTTCCTCCGCATCGAGTATAACACACTCGTTACGGTGTGTCCAAATGCAAAAGCAACAAAAAAGAGCGATCCGAAGACCGCTCTCAGTTGATTTTCTTATTTCTGTCTTGGTGGGATTGAAAGGATTTCTCTAGCTTCGTCAGGAGTTGCGATTTCTCTTCCCAGTTCCTTTGCGATTCTTACTACCTTTTCAACCAGTTCGCCGTTTGACTTAGCCAGAACGCCCTTTTCGAGGTAAAGGTTGTCTTCAAAGCCAACTCTTACATGTCCGCCCATAGCGATTGAAGCAGCTGCAATTGTGAATTCGTCCTTGCCGATTGCGCAGCCTGTCCAAGTGCATCCAGGAGGCAGTGAGTCAACACAGAATACCAGGTCTCTGATTGTTGCTGACATCTGAACGCCCAGTACGAAGTCGAAGTGCATTGGCTCATCAAGATATCCCTTGCGGCCTGCTGTCTTAAGAGCAACGTCCATCATGCCCTTGTCGAAGCATTCCAGTTCAGGCTTCATGCCCTTTTCCTGCATTGTCTTAGCGAAGTTCTTGATTGTATTGTCAGTGTTTACGAAGATTTCGTCTCCACCGAAGTTGCATGTTCCGCAGTCCAGAGTTACGAACTCAGGCTTTGGAGTTACGTTTGTTGAATCCAGTCTTTCTTCGTCAGTCATGCCAACTGCTCCGCCTGTTGAAGGCTGAATGATTACGTCAGGACATACCTTGTAGATTGCATCCATGCATTCCTGGAATCTTTCGTGGCTCTGAGTAGGAGTTCCGTCATCTTCTCTTACGTGAAGGTGAATAACAGCAGCACCTGCATCATAAGCTGACTTTGCTTCTCTAACGATTTCTTCTACAGTGTAAGGAACTGCAGGGTTGTGTTCTTTAGTTACTTCTGCTCCGCAGATAGCAGCAGCGATGATTAATTTTTCCATGTGTTTCCTCCTCTATAATCATATACGGGACCTCTTCCCGATTTTCACACTTTTGATATTGTATCACTATAAGTCGCGGTGTTCAAGGGTTGTTCTGATGCCATTCTGTGTAAGTCTTTCATTGAGCTCATTGGCCAGTGTAACGGACCTATGATGACCTCCCGTGCACCCGAAGCACACGCTCAGATTGTACTTGTCTTCCTTCTTGTAATAAGGAATCAGGCTCATGATCGTCTTCGTAACTCTGTCCATGAACTGCTGGGCTATTTCATGCTTCATTACATAATTCTGAACCTTCTTGTTGTTTCCCGTCAGGTTCTTCAGGGATTTCACATAGAATGGATTCGGAATGAATCTGGCATCGAACATCATGTCGGCCGAAACCGGCATGCCGTGCTTGTATCCGAACGACATGATATTAACCGTGAATGTTCTGTCGTCCCTGCCGGCACTTACTATGTTCCTGATTTCGGCAGCCATCTGCGCCTTGCTCAGATTTGAAGTGTCGATAATGCAGTCCGCCTCGCCTCTTATAGCTTCAAGTCTCTTTCGCTCTCTCTTGATGCCCTTGCTGGCCGACTCGCCGTGGGCAAGCGGATGCTCGCGCCTGGTCTCATTGTATCTTCTGGCCAGAACCTTGTCCGTCGCCTCCAGATACATGATTTTGAAGTCAACTCCATCCTTTTTCAGGCTGTCCAGCGTATCCTTCAGATCATCAAAGAGGCTTCCGCCTCTGACATCAATTCCGAAGGCGGTCGATTCAACCTCCTTTGATTTTGGCGCCAGCTCAATAAAACTTCTGATAAGTGCAGGAGGCATGTTGTCTATGCAGTAGTAGCCCATGTCTTCGAGTATATCCATGGCCATGGTTTTACCTGCCCCTGACAGCCCCGTAACAATTATTGCTTTCATACAACGCTCCTTTTATATGCAAATATATGCAAAAGCTAACGGTGTCTAATATTTACTATACGTGATAAATCAAGTCCAGCATCAATTGCCCTCTGAAGTGCTGTTCTGTAGGATCCCACCGCATCAGGCGTATGAGCATCGGAACTGATAACGAATTTCAGTCCATCTATCTTGGCAGCTTCCTTTATCTCTTCTGTGTTAAGATGGCCGTGTCTGCCGTTTATTTCTATAAGTGTATCCGTTTCCACGCAGGTCCTGGCGATTTCGGTAATGTCAAAAGGGCCCTTGTCGCCCGGATGCGTGAGGATTGCAATGTCGTTCAGCCTCAGGGCGTCACATATCATCTTCGTATTGCTGCGCCTCAGTGATTCTTCGCCGGTCTTTATTCCATGACTCCACATCCAGTTTCTGACGCTGCTGCAGTTCAGACATCCGAAATGGAAGCCTGCAATTACGAAGTCAAACTGGCCGAATTCATCAGGACTTATATCCAGGCCATTTGAATTTTTGCCGCCTGCTGAGGCGTGAATGATATTTGCCTCAATGCTGTTGCGGATATTGATGCTCTGATATTTAACGCTCATCTTGTCGATGTCGTTTCTGATGTTTTCAAAGTCTCCACGGTTCACTCCGTAGAAAAGATGTCCCGGGCCGTGATCGGAAATTGCCACGTACTCCAGACCCTTCTCCAGTGCCACTCTCACATTGTCCTCTATTGAACCTTTACCATGAGAATATGTAGTGTGCGTATGAAGGTCGTAAACAAGTTCATACTCATCCAGCGGATCCTCACTCGCCTTCTCATCACCTGCAGGGTCTTCTCCGATTATTCTTACCTCAGGCTCCAGCATTACTCCGAACTTGTCCATTACGCGAGCCTGCACCAGCTCCTTAAGCTGAATAATATCTGTTGCTGTCGCATCTCCGATATTGATAATGAAACCGCTGTGAAGCTGGGAAACCTGTGCGCCGCCTACCGTAAGGCCCTTGCATCCGGCATCCTGTACAAGCTTGCCTGCGAAGTAACCCTCGGGACGTTTGAAAAAGCTTCCTGCACTCGGATACTGAACAGGCTGTTTGGAATTTCTTTTGCCTGCCAGCTCAGCCATGCGGGCACGAATCTCCTCTTCATCTCCAGCTTCAAGGCTCAGCACAACCTCAGTTACTATGTCGCCTGTTTCATGAAGAACAGTATGCCTGTAGCCCATTTCCAGCTCATCGGCAGTCATTGTAAACTGTCGGCTGCCATCTGCTGAAATCAGATGAGCTTCTTTAAGAATATTCTTTGTCTCTCCGTCGTAGGCTCCGGCATTCATGAATACCGCGCCGCCTATGCTTCCGGGAATTCCCGAAGCAAATTCAAATCCGCTCAGTGAAGCAGATGCGGCTGCCTTTGCAATAGCTGACATGAGAGTTCCGGCTCCGCATGTAATGAAGGTGCCGTTCTCTGATTCGTTTCCATTTTCATCGCAGATTCTGATGTAATTAAAAGCATCGCCTATCTTGACTATTACGCCGTGATAGCCGCCGTCACGCACGAGGACATTGGATCCGTTTCCGATTACCATGTGCGGAATATCACTGCCGGCAAGAAGCTGCAGCACCTCTCTGAGCTGCTCTCCTATTTCAGGTTCAACGAGAAGATCTGCACATCCGCCTACCTTGAATGATGTATGTTTTGCCATGGGCTCATCTGCATGAACCCTGTCTTTTCCTATTATGTTTTCTATCTTTGTCTTAATCTGATTCATTATTGTCGGTTTCTTCTGCATCCTGATATTCAACAAGAGTGGCTTCCATGATTTCATGACCGGCCGCCTCAGCTTCCTTCAGTTCCTCCTCGCTGGCCTCGGTCACTTCGTCTGCCACATATGCGCTCAGGTTTATTTCATCATCCGGGTCATCAAGATCCGGCTTTTTCTTTCTTTTCGGTCTGCGTGTTCTGTATTTGTCCACCTTGTAATCCAACGTATTCGTCGAAAATCCCTTCTTATGAAGCTTGCGGTTAATGGCACGTGAACAGTAAGCATAAATTACTGCAAATACAGGAATGCCCAGAACCATGCCTACGAATCCGAACAGTCCTCCGCCAACGAGTACTGCGAAGAGTACCCAGAAGCTTGCCAGGCCGGTACTGTCTCCAAGGATCTTCGGTCCCAGAATATTTCCGTCAAACTGCTGAAGCAGCATAATCAGAATGATGAAGTACAGGCAGTGCATAGGATTTACAATAAGCAAAAGCAAGGCTGAAGGTATTGCCCCTATGAACGGTCCGAAGAACGGGATGATATTTGTTATGCCTATGATGCAGCTGATGAGCAGGCTGTATTCCCAGCCGAAAATGCTCATGACTATGAAGCACAGTATTCCGATTATTGCCGAATCTATGATCTTGCCGCTGATGAATCCGCCGAATGTGCGGTTAGTGTAATCAGCACCTTCCAGAATTGCTTCTGCTCTGCTTTCCTTGAAGTTTGCAACGATAAACTTCTTTGCCTGAGCTGCCAGAGTATCCTTGATGTTAAGAAAGTAAATGCAGATGATGATTCCGATTACGAAGTCCATCATTGCTCCCAGTGCACCGAGAAGAGTACCTGAAATTGATGCCGCCAGCGTTCCCGAATGTGGAAGAATTGTATTAGTGGCGAAATCAATCAGATAGTCTGTGGCATTCTTACTCCAGTCATCGATTGTTTCCTTGGCAAACGGAATGTTTGCGAATTTAACATCAACCCATGCCGTGAACTTCTCCAGTCCTGTAGGGAGTATTTCAATTACCTTGACGATGTTCTCAACCAGACCAGGAATGATCATCCAGAGTACACCCGCAATAACAACAATGAGTACTGCAGTCGATATTATAGT
>JAUNIQ010000028.1 GCA_030535275.1 Bacillota bacterium
TGGCGGAAGTCAGGGCAGAAGAAATGTTGCAAGAAAGGGCAACGATATTCAGAAGTCCATGACCATCACATTCAAGGAAGCAGCTTTCGGAACAAAGAAGAAGATCAAGCTTACAAAGTACGTCAAGTGCAAGACCTGCGATGGAACGGGAGCAACTCCTGGAACATCAAAGAAGTCCTGTCCTAAATGCGGCGGAACAGGCGAAATCAGAACTCAGCAGCAGACTCCTCTGGGAGCCTTCATGAGCGTTTCACCTTGTCCTGACTGCGGCGGAACGGGCGAAATAAATGAAAGCCCTTGCAAGGACTGCGGCGGAACAGGAAGAGTCAAGGATACTGTAAGCATTTCAGTAAATATCCCTGCAGGCGTTGACAACGATTCAGTAATTCCTATCAGAGGACAGGGAGAACCGGGAATCAACGGCGGACCTGACGGAGATCTTTACATAGTACTCAATGTCAAGGCTCACAAGCTCTTCGAGAGAAGAGGTTCGGATCTCTGGCTGGAAATCCCTATTTCATTTGAACAGGCAGCTCTCGGCGATGAGATTATCGTCCCTACACTTGAAGAGAGAATCAAATACAAGGTACCGCCGGGAACACAGCCGGGAACCATATTCAGACTCAAGGGCAAGGGAATCAAGAGCCTGAGAAGCGGCAGGAAGGGAGACCTTTTCGTAAAAGTATATCTGGAAGTGCCAACCAAGCTTAACAAGAAGCAGAAGAGCGCAATAGAAAACATGGGCAAGGAAGTCGGAGCCGAATGCTATTCAAAGAAATCCGGCTTCATGGATGCAATTAAGGAGTTTTTCTCATAATGGGTTACATAGAATTAAAAGTTCACGCAAGCAAGGCAGGAATCGAAGCAGTAAACAATCTGTTCATGCGATACGGCATTGATCAGGTTGCAATTGACGACCCTGCAGACCTGGACGATATCATGAACAAGGAACATGAATACGACTGGGACTATGTGGACGATAAACTTAAGGAAAATACGGACAGGGAACCGACCATTTCCGCATTTTTCGAGGACACTGAAGAAAACAAAAAATTGATTTCAGAACTGAAGGTTAAACTGATGATGCTGAAGGCTGACGAGCAGTACAGTGAATTCGGCAGAGGCGTTGACTTCGGAAGACTGTATGCGGAATCAATTCCGGTGCAGGACGGATGGCAGGATGCCTGGAAAGAGAATTTCAAACCTACGCAGGTTACAGACAGAATCGTCGTTAAACCTACATGGGAGGAATACGATGCAAAGGCAGGTCAGCTGGTTCTGGAAATAGACCCGGGAATGGCCTTTGGAACGGGAACACATGAGACTACCAGCCTTTGCATGAAAATGCTGGAGAAGTACATGAAGCCTGAAATGAAGGTTATGGACGTGGGCTGCGGAAGCGGAATACTGGCAATTAGTGCCGCTCTTCTCGGATGCAGCGACGTGCTGGGAATTGAAATCGATCCTGACGCTGTAAGAGTTGCGCAGGAAAATGTCAGCCTGAACAAAGTGGAAAATGCCGTGAAGGTTCAGGAAGGCGATTTAACAAAAGGGGTTGAATATAAAGCTGACATTATCGTGGCAAACCTGATGCATAATCTTGTAATGGAGCTGGCACCAAGCGCCAGAAAGCACCTGAACAAGGAGGGCATCTTCATTTCATCGGGAATACTCGTTGAAAAGAAGGAACAGGTTGCAAAGGCAGTAAAGGATGCCAGATTTGAAATCCTCGAAATACCCGAGGACGGTGAGTGGTGTGCAATCGTTGCAAGACCTAAGAAAAAGATTCTGGGGATATTCTAATGAGCAGATTTTTTGTCGGACCTGAAAACATAGGTGCAAAAATAATACTGATAAACGATAGAGATGACCTTCATCACATGGTGAAGGTTCTTCGTTTACGTGAGGGAGATGAAGTTGACGTATCTGATACCGTCGAGTGGGAATATCATGCGAAGATAGTTTCACTGGACAAGGATGAGGCACAGCTTGAAATACTGGACAAGCAGGCTTTTGCATCAGAGCCTTCAGTGGAGGTAACTCTTTTTCAGGGCATACCGAAATCCGGAAAGATGGAAACCATAATCCAGAAATGCGTTGAACTTGGTGTTCATGATGTGGTTCCCGTATTCATGGACAGGACCGTTGTTGTAGACAAGGGCAATTTCGGCAAGAAAACGGAACGCTGGAACAAGGTGGCCGCAGAAGCGGTTAAGCAGTGCAAGAGAGGAATCATTCCGGAAGTTGCAGATCCGCTCAAAATGAAGGATGTATATCCTGCTTTTGCAGATTATGACCTGGTGCTTTTCCCTTATGAAAACGAGAAGGGAAAGACTATCAAGGAAGCACTGCTGACAGCATCGAATCCAATGTATGAGGAGATAACGGGAAACAGCCTTGAGAGAATTGCTGTAATAATCGGGCCTGAGGGCGGCTTTTCCGATGAAGAAGCGGAGGCTATTATCTCTGCAGGCGGAGAATCCGTAAGTCTGGGAAAGACCATTCTTAGAACCGAAACGGCCGGAATGGCAGCACTGGCAATGATAATGTATGAACTTGAGCTCTAAATTCATTGTGCCCCGGCAGAATAGAGGCTATAATGGTTTAGGAAAGATAACGCAATAGATGGGTGACTTGATATGACATACTGGATTATTTGCGATATGCCGATTCTTTGTCTGGCTATCGACATTTTCATGATAATAAGGATAAGCCTTAGCAAGGACGACGAGCAGGAAATGATAATACTCAAGAGAGTATTGCTTTTCGTTGCTTTTTTTACTGCCTTCGACTGCATATTGAGCCTGCTGGAAATAGGGCCGCTTAATTTGCCGTTCATCTGCATTTACCTCATTAACATTCTGTACAATGTGGCAGGCTCATGCCTGGCACTGAGCTTCTTCAGATATTCACAGGTGGTATTCGGAATCGAAACGGTTGGCGGAAGGAAGAAGAGAAAGAAAACATCAGCCACAATGGTTGCAATAGGTGCGGTTTTGAGCGCCTATGCTTTGGCGGTGGCAATCTTTGATACCTGTGCCTACAAGACCGACTGGTTTCTTGTCAGAATGCCGGGCACATTTGACTACGGAACTCTTGACGTGCTCTGGTATGTTGCTGTATACATGCCTATGCTTGTGATCATGTATTATGCCATTAAATATTTCTTCGACAGGAAACATTTTTCCAACAGAGAAAAATATGTTCCGATTATTGTTTTCTGCACAATAATTGCCATTATGGCTATTCTCCAGCTGACAATAAATGATTCCTATCCGATTATACCTATGGGCATTACCATGGGAATGGTATTCCTGTTCATCAGTAACAGTGAAACAAAGATTTCACATGACGAGCTGACACGAACAGAAAACAGAAGACAGCTCTATCGTGACATGGAAGCCCTTATTGAAAGAGGTAACAGGGTCAGCTGGTATCTGCTCATGATGGACGGTGACAAGTTCAAGTTAATTAATGACGGCTATGGTCACAGCGAAGGCGACAGAGCCCTTGTTAAAATGGCGGACATTCTTAAGGTTTCCTGCAGAAAGCAGGATGCTAAAATATACAGATTCGGAGGAGATGAATTTGTTATTCTCAAAGAAACCTCCGGAGCCAGCAAGGAAGAATGTGACAGAGAGGTTGAGGAATTCTGTCAGAAGATCAGAAACAGATTTGATGAATATAATGCTTCCAGCGGCAAGACGTACAAGCTGATGGTAAGCATAGGATACGCTAAGTTCGGTGAAGTTGAAAACGATACGACACGTCTGCTCATAAACAGAGCTGACAAAATGCTGTATAAGGCAAAGGGATATGACAAACTGTAGAAAAAAGGCCGCATTCCGCACACTGGGATGCAAGGTTAATCAGTATGAAACAGCGGGCATGATTGAAATGTTCCGTGAAAGAGGATATGAAATCGTCGGCGAGCAGGAGTTCGCCGATGTTTACGTTATCAATACCTGCACGGTTACAGCCATGGCAGACCGCAAATCCCGCCAGTATATAAGAAGGATGAAGAAGGTCAATCCGAAGGCTGTAGTAGCCGTAACAGGCTGCTACGTTCAGATCAGTCCCGAGGAAGTTTCAGCAATAGACGGAATAGATATTATTGCCGGCATGAATGAAAAGCACAGGATTATTGATTATGTTGAAGGTGCGCAGCAGGAAAAGGTAGCCGCTCTGGATGAATTCGTGGAAATGGGTCCCGTTACAAGTGCCGAAAACAGAACCAGGGCTTATATCAAGGTCCAGGAGGGCTGTAACAGATTCTGTTCATACTGTGTAATACCTTATGCCAGAGGCCCTGTAAGAAGCAGACCTGTTGAAAATATAGTTGAAGAGGCCAAAGCACTGATAGCGGCAGGCTATAAGGAGCTGGTGCTTACCGGAATAAACACGGCACTCTACGGAATGGAAGAAGACCCTGACCATTTTGGCCTTGAACCTGTAATAGCCGCCGTTAACGAGCTTGAAGGCGAATTCAGAATCAGACTTTCAAGTCTGGAGCCTGCAGTAGTCAATTCCGACTATGTGAAGAAGCTTTTCAAATATGACAGACTATGCCACCATCTGCACATGAGTGCACAGAGTGGAAGTGATGCCGTTCTGGCTGCCATGAACAGACCTTATGACAGTCAGGATTATTATGATCTCGTGAACACTCTCTTTGACTTCGACGACTGCTACGGAATTTCAACGGATATCATAGTCGGATTCCCGGGAGAAACGGAGGCGGATTTCAGAGACAGCTGCAACCTGGTTAGTGAATGCAGCTTCTGCAGAACTCACATATTCAAGTATTCCAGAAGGCCAATGACCAAGGCTGCGGAAATGAAGAACCAGGTGGCTCCGCAGGTGAAGAACAGAAGATCAGATGAGCTTGAGGCAAGTGCAAAGGCAGCCATGGAGGCTTTCTTTGAAATCAACCTGGCAGTTGCAGCTGAAGGAAGGACGGAAAGGGTTCTTCTGGAGGAAGTTAACGGAGATTACATAACAGGCTTCACAGGCAACTACATCAGGGCTTATATACCATATGATGGAAAACTTGAAGCAAATACCTTTGTCAGCGTTAAGCTCAACGGTCTTTACCGCGATGGTATGACTGCTGAGATTGTGATATAATTTTTTCATGAAAATGAAAGGAGAAGAACGATGAGCGATTGTTTATTCTGCAAGATTATCGATGGCGAAATTCCATCAAACAAAGTTTATGAAGATGACAAGGTTCTGTGCTTCCACGATGTGGATCCTCAGGCACCTGTACACTGCCTGCTGATTCCAAAGAAGCACATTCCTTCAATAGATGGTGTCCAGGGCGAAGATGCTGAAATTCTTTCCTACATGATGCTGAAGATAAAGGAAATCGCAGCTGAGCTGGGACTTGAAAACGGCTACAGAGTAGTAATCAACTGCGGAGAAGACGGACTGCAGACTGTACAGCATCTGCATCTGCACATTCTCGGCAAGAGAAAGCTCTCATGGCCTCCGGGCTGATAAGGAGTATCAGTTTTGAGAGAGGTAAAAATCCATTGTACAATCGGACCTTCATGTAATGATGCAGACACCATAGCAAAAATGATTGATGCCGGCATGGACGGGGCAAGAGTCAATCTTTCCCATGGAAGTGCCGCATCCCAGGCAGATAAGCTGAACAACTTCAGAAGAGCCTGCGAGATGAGAAATGCAGGTGGCTGCAGCATCATGTTTGATATCAGAGGTCCTGAAATAAGGATCAAGGAAATACCCGGCGGAGAGCTTTTGCTTGAAGATGGAGGCATTGTGACTCTTCACTGCGAAGAAGAGGAAGCCGACAGCCTCTGCGGCTATGAAGACGGCACATTCATCGGAAATACTCTGACGGTTAATTATGCCGATCTGGCGGATGATGTTGAGACGGGAACCGAGATACTCATTGATGACGGCAAAATCAGACTCACAGTTGAGGATGTTCACGATAGAGACATAATCTGTCATGTCGATGTGGGAGGAAAGGTGCTCAGCAGAAAGGGAGTTAATCTTCCTGATATCAAGCTGCAGATGGATTATCTTGGTGACGATGACAGGGAGGACATTCTCTTCTGCATTGAGAACCGGGTTGACTACATAGCCGGCTCATTTATCAGAAGAGAAGATGACGTCAGGGTTCTCCGGGACTTTCTTGATGCCAACGGCGGCAGCGAAATCGGCATTATTGCCAAAATCGAGAACAAGGAAGCCGTTAGCAATATCGAAGGCATTGCAAAGGCAGCAGACCAGGTGCTTGTAGCCAGAGGTGATATGGGCGTTGAAGTTGGAATGGAAAGGGTGCCGGCCATCCAGAAGCGCATCATAAGGAAGTGTAATGAGCTCGGAACGGCCGTTATGGTAGCCACTCAGCTTATTGAGTCCATGACCGAAAGTCTGACACCGACAAGGGCTGAAGTGTCTGATGTTGCCAACGCGGTTTACGACGGTGCAACTGACCTGCTGGTCACAGGAGAAACGGCTGCCGGCAAACATCCGGTAGAGGTTGTGGAAGAGCTTGAGAGGATAATCGCTCAGGCCGAATCAGACCTTGCCAGATACGGTGCGGAAATGCTGTAAAAATTTCTTGCAAAGAGTTCGATTTTTTTGTATAATGGCAACGTTGCAAGATGACCTTTGTCATACTGACAATAATATCAACATATGTCAGGAGGTGAAACAGGAATGGCACAGGTAATCGTAAGAGAAAATGAAAGCTTAGAAAGCGCTCTGAAGAGATTCAAGAGATCATGCGCAAGAGACGGCGTCATGGCTGAAGTAAGAAAAAGAGAGCACTACGAAAAGCCAAGCGTAAAGAGAAAGAAGAAGTCTGAAGCTGCTAGAAAAAAGGCTAAGAAGTACTAAGCGAAAATATGATTTTAAAACGGCATCACTTTTGATGCCGTTTTCAATAGGAGGAAAAGGAAATGACACTGAAAGAAAGACTGAATAATGACTTCAAGGAAGCCATGAAGAATAAGGACAAGATCAGAAAGGACACTATCAATTTCGTAAGAGCTGCAATCAAGCAGGTTGAAGTTGATACCAGAGAAGAACTTGACGATTCAGCTATCGCGCAGATCCTCGCCAAGCAGGTTAAGATGAGAAAGGATGCGCTGGCAGATTTTGAAGCCGGCGGCAGACAGGACATGCTTGACCAGTACACAGCAGAAATCGAAGTTCTGCAGGAGTACATGCCTAGACAGCTGACACATGATGAAATCATGCAGATGGTTAAGGAAGTTGCTGAAGAACTGTCAATCGAAGCAGGAAGCGGCAAGGCTGCAATGGGCAAGCTCATGGGACCTGTAATGGCAAAGGTTAAAGGTGTAGCTGAAGGAAACACAGTAAAAGAAATAGTAAACAAATTCCTTGACTAATTTCCTGCCTGTAAACAAAAAAGAAATGAATGCGCTGGGATGGGAACAGCCTGATTTTGTTCTCGTCACAGGTGATGCATATGTTGACCATCCGTCCTTCGGGACGGCGATTATCAGCAGGGTGCTGGAGTCACGGGGCTACAGGGTAGCTGTTCTGGCTCAGCCCGACTGGAAATCGGCAGATGATTTCAGACGTTTCGGAAGGCCGAAACTGGGCTTCCTGATAAACGGCGGAAATGTTGATTCCATGGTCAACAATTTTTCTGTATTTAAAAACAGAAGAAAAAGAGATTCATATTCACCCGGCGGCAAGTCGGGCAGAAGGCCTGACCGTGCTGTAATCGTATACAGCAACAGAGCCAGAGAAGCCTACAGGGATGTGCCTGTCATTATCGGTGGTCTGGAGGCGAGCCTTAGAAGGCTTGGACACTACGACTACTGGGACGATAAAGTAAGGCGTTCAATTCTGCTGGACAGCAAGGCGGATATTCTTATTTACGGCATGGGGGAAAGAGCCGTAGTGGAAATCGCAGAGGCTCTAGAATCAGGCCTTGAAGCCAGAGATATTACATGGATAAAGGGCACATGCGTAAGGATGAAAGAAGCTGATGATGCCGTGCTGCTTCCTGCCTTTGCAGAAATAGCAGAGAATAAGGATGCTTACAACAGAAGCTTTGCCCTGCAGTACAGAAGCAATGATTCCATAAACGGCAGGAGGCTTGCCGAAGAGTACGAGGACGGACTTTTTGTTGTGCAGAATCCGCCGCAGCCACCGCTTACGAGAATGGAGATGGACGACATATACGCTCTTCCTTACATGCGAAGCTGGCATCCGTCCTACGACAAGGAAGGCGGAGTTCCCGCAATACAGGAAGTCAGATTCAGCATAACATCAAACAGGGGATGCTTTGGCGGCTGCAGCTTCTGCGCCATAACCTATCATCAGGGGCGTGAAGTCAGAAGCAGAAGCATTGAGTCATGCGTCAGGGAGGCGCAGCTCATAACCGAGGATCCGGAATTCAAGGGATACATTCACGATGTGGGTGGACCTACCGCCAATTTCAGAAATCCTTCCTGCAGCAAGCAGATGGAGCATGGAATGTGCGGAGGCAAGGACTGTCTCTTTCCTAAGCCATGCAGTCAGCTTGAAACAGACCATAGCGATTACATCAGCCTACTTAAGGCTGTTAGAAATGTGAAGGGCGTGAAGAAGGTATTTGTCAGGTCGGGAATCAGATACGACTACATGCTGGCAGACTGGAAAAAGGGAAGGAAAGGCAGCTCAGGAGAAGCCTTTCTTAACCAGCTCTGTGAGCATCACATAAGCGGCATTCTGAAGGTGGCGCCGGAACACGTATCCGGGAAGGTGCTCAGATACATGCACAAGCCGGGCGTTGAAATCTTCGACAGATTCACGGAAGAATATGCAAAGGCAAACGGGAAGCTCGGTAAAAAGCAGTACATGATTCCGTATTTCATTTCATCTCATCCGGGAAGCACTCTGGATGATGCCATTGAACTGGCTTTGTACATGAAGGAAACGGGTTTTGTACCTGATCAGGTTCAGGACTTTTACCCGACACCGGGAACCCTTTCAACCTGCATCTACTATACGGAAAAGGATCCTTTCACCGGGAAGCCTGTATATGTACCAAAAACAATCAAAGAAAAAAAGATGCAGAGAGCACTTCTGCATTTCAATAAAAAAGAGAACAGAAAACTTGTTATTGAGGCCCTGGAAACAGCAGGCCGAAAGGATCTTATCAGCGTACTGAAATGAACAGAATTCTAGAAGTTGCAAATGCCCTGACTGAAGGCAGGGAAGCATATGAGAACATAATGGGGCTCGAGGGCAGCATGTCTTTTGGCGTGGATGAGATCTATTATCCGGGAAGAGCTGAGAAGGATGGCGAAGCCTTCGGTTCAGTTGTAAACGGAGATAATCTGGAATACATGGAGTATCTTCTGAAGGAAAAGAACATGGACGGAAAGATTCAGCTTATCTATGTGGATCCTCCTTTCTTTTCCAACAGCAAGTATCAGGCATCAGTAAGACTGGAGACAGATAAGCTGGGGAAATCGCAGCTGATCAAGACCGGCGCCTACGACGATACCTGGGAAGATAATCTGCAGCAGTATCTCAGAATGCTAGCCGTAAGATTCTATATGATGCGAGACCTTCTGTCAGATGAAGGCTGCATATGGGTGCATCTTGACTGGCACGGATCTCACTATGTGAAGCTCATTCTCGATGAGATATTCGGCGCGGACAACTTCGTTAACGAGGTTGCATGGACCTACAAATCGGGAGGTGCATCAAAGAAGAGCTTTGCCAGAAAGCACGATACGCTTCTGTTCTACTGCAAGACAAAGCAATACAAATTCAACCCGCTGCAGGAGAAATCATATAACAGGGATTTCAAGCCTTACAGATTCAAAGGCGTTGAGGAATTTGAGGATGAGACCGGCTGGTATACCATGGTTAACATGAAGGACGTCTGGTCAATTGACATGGTAGGGAGAACATCCAAAGAGAGAACAGGATACGCAACACAGAAGCCCGAAAAACTTCTTGAGAGAATAATAGAGGCATGCACCGATGAGGGAGACATATGTGCAGACTTCTTTGCAGGTTCGGGAACCCTTGGTGCAGTTGCCGAAAGAATGGGAAGAGAGTGGATAATGTGTGACGAAGGCGATGTTGCAGTCGCAAGTCAGATAGAGAGACTCTGCAGCCTGAAATATGATGAAAAGGAAAGATGCAGAGCATTTTCTGTTATCAGACAGGAACACGATCCAGATGAGGCCGCATTCAGACTCGTAAGATGCACTGAAGACATGGGCTGCCTGAGAATCCTTGACTACGTTCCCGATTCTCTGAAGCTTTCCGATGCAGATGAAAGCATAGCACTGGAGTACATTCACGATGACAGCAGATCCTGCATCAGCTTCTGGAGCCTTGATGCCGATTACAATGGCAGAGTGCACAGAGCATCAGAATTAATCGGCGGAAAGGACTTCTGTACACTTCCTGAGGGAGGTCTTCACGTTATAGGCTATGACGTGTTTGGCAATAGATTTTGCTGGGAGAAGATAGTATAATTCAGTTATGGAAAAGAAGATTTACAAAGAAGAAAATTACACAATTAGCAAGTGGTCAGGCGGAAATACGAGAGAGCTTGCCATCTATCCGGAAACTGCGAAATATCTGGACAGAGATTTCATCTGGAGACTGAGCAGTGCTGATTCGGATCAGGAAGAGTCCTCGTTTACAAAGCTGCCTGATTTTGATCGCATCCTCATGGTTCTTGCAGGGGAAGTAGTACTCGCCCACGGCGAGGAGCGCTCTGTAAGCCTTAAGGCAATGGAACAGGACAGCTTCGACGGGGCAGTTAAAACGAAGTGCTTCGGCAGGCTTGAAAAGGACTACAACCTTATCATGCGCAAGGGCTGCCGTGGACGAATGGAGGTAATGGCTGCCGAAAACGATGCAAAGGCAATAGAGCTTACAGCCAGACAGTCTGCAGATAAGGACGGCCTTGGCGGCGAATTCGGATCCTATGGATTTTTTGTAACGGAAGGTTATGCCGTTGTATCCGTTGGCGGCCAGAGCGAAATGGTCAAAGCCGATCAGCAGATGATTATAAACTGCAGACCGGGCGAGGAAGTGAGCCTTTCTCTGATGGGAAGCGGAACATGCATATTTACTGAGATTGTTTTTGAAAAGAACGAGATGGTGTTTGAGCCGGATGTAACAGCTGAAGCTTCATCAGGAGATCTGGGGATTGCACTCAAACTCTTCCTTTCAAACAACAGATGGAGCAAGCTGATCAGAAGGGAAAAGAAGACCGGACTATGGTATTCACCTGAACTGGAAAGAAGACTTGCAAAGCTGGATAAATTCTTCATTACGGGAATTGTCTGGATCATAGGCGTGCTTGCCTGCCTTTGCACTGTGCTTACAGGTCTGGGAAGTGGTGCGGTAATTGCACTTGTATTGGCATTTACCGTTCTGGACTTTTTCCTCATTTCACCGCTTATTTACAAGGCATATCTGCCGAAGCCTTTGAGCGCTCATGTTAAGGATTCAAAGGACCTTAACGCCTATGAGAAGAAGATGTTTGAAGAGCAGGCCGGTCATGACTTACATCAGGAAAAGCTGATGCATAAATACAGAGACCGTTCCGGCGAGTCCTATGACGGAATGGGAGACTTTCTTAAGAAACTGAACAGATAAGATGAATTATGAACTGATTGCAACAGCAACATTCGGTCTTGAGGCGGTTGTTCGCCGCGAGATTGAAGGGCTGGGCTACGAAATCATTAAAACTGAAGACGGCAAGGTAACATTTGCAGGTGATGAGCGGGCTATAGTCCGCTCAAACTTATGGTTAAGATGTGCCGACAGAGTGCTTCTCAAAGTGGCTGAATTTGAAGCCAGAACATTTGAGGAGCTCTTTCAGGGTACAAAGGCAGTCGCTTGGGAGAGAATTATCCCTGTGGACGGCGAATTTACAGTTACATGCACGACTGTGAAATCGCAGCTTCACAATCCGCCGGCCATACAGAGCATTACCAAGAAGGCTGTTGTTGAGAGAATGAAGATGGCTTACGGTTTTGACAGATTCAAGGAAACCGGAGCTGCTCATACCATCAAGGCAACATTCTTAAAGGACAGGGTTACTCTCACAGTTGATACCAGCGGGGAAGGCCTGCATAAAAGGGGATACCGCATTGCCAACGTTGACGCTCCAATGAAGGAAACTCTTGCGGCAGCTCTGATACAGCTTTCATTCTGGAAGCCGGGAAGAATTCTTCTTGACCCTTGCTGCGGCAGCGGAACAATTCCAATTGAGGCTGCTCTCATGGGGAGAAACATAGCTCCCGGATGCAACAGAGAATTCGATGCCGAGAAGTGGCATTTCATAGATAAGAATATCTGGAAGGAAGAGCGTCTTCTTGCCAGAGACGGGGAAGAAACGGATTCAAAAATATATGCATCGGATATTGACCCGAAAGCAGTTGCGGCAGCAAAGAAGAATGCGGAAGCTGCGGGCGTAGATGATATTATTGCCTTTGCACGTGCCGATGTGAAGAGCGTCAGAGCGCCGGAAGGTGAGAGAGGCATTATAGTAACTAACCCGCCTTACGGAGAGCGCATAGGTGAGAGTGATGAAATCGACGGCATTTTCAAAGCCCTGGGCAGATTTTCGAGAGAGAATCCTGACTGGTCGCTCTTTGTTATTACGCCGGATAAAGAAGCTGAAAAGAAGATCATGGGCAGAAAGGCCGACAGGCGTCGAAAACTGTATAACGGCAACATTGAAACGACATATTATCAGTTCCATGGAATAAAGTAATAGAGCTAATACAGTTACTAATATCAGTGACTGCATGGCCGGCAGCATTCTACACGGGAATGGACGAACATATTGCTAAACCGCTGGAAGTTCATAAAATGAAAGAAACACTTGCCAGATTCATTTGATAAACATGAGCTACATCACAATTGACAAAACAGAAAAGACACCGGTTTACCTGCAGATTTTCTCACAGATCAGAGCGATGATTTTCGCCGGAGTAATGGCAGACGGATACACACTTCCCTCTGAGAGAAAGCTTTCAGAGGAGCTTGGAGTACACAGAAACACCGTTACAAAGGCCTATGCGGAGCTGAAGGCCGAGGATCTTATTGAATCCCACCAGGGCAAGAGCTACCGCGTAAGCTTCAGGAAAAATGCAAAGGCAGACAGCGTAAGGAAGGATGTATACTGGGATGCTCTTCTGAGAACCGAGTTCGAAGGCTTCGCAAGCGACTTTGATGAACTCTACAGCAGGAGCTTTGAAAAGGACCTGATTTCATTTGCCGGCGGTGTTGCAGCCAGAGATATCTATCCGCCTGAAGAAATTGCGGAAGCCTTTGAAACCATACTGAGAAGGAGCATGGAGAAGGCATATTTCTACACATCATACCAGGGCGACGGGGAACTGCGTAAGGAAATCACCTCATTCATGGCCACGAAGGGAATAAAAGCAAATCCTTCAAATGTACAGATTTTCGCAGAGAACAACCAGGCACTTGACTTCATTCTCAATCTGATGCTTTCACCGGGTGACGGGGTCATTATCGATGAAACCATGTCCGCAGACGTTTACAGAACAATTCAGCTGGCAGGCGGAAGGGTAATAAATGTGCCGGCAGATGAAAACGGCATGATCTGCGACAATCTCGATATTATCATCGAGAAGACAAAGCCGAAATTCATATACGTGGATTCAAGCTTCAATAACCCTAAGGGCACATACATGACCATTGAAAGAAAGCAGCAGATTCTTGACCTTTCTTACAGATACAGAATTCCCATTATTGAGGAAGATGAGGGCTCGGAGCTTTACTATGAAGTCGACAGGATTCCATCAATAAAATCCATGGACAGAGGAGAAAACGTAATATACATGTACTCATTTTCTCTTACCATGGTTCCCGGAATCGGAGTATCCTTTGTTATAGCTGACAACAGAATCATCGAGAAGCTCAGCGAAATGGTTTCACTTAAGGTGGCCAATGCTGACTGGGCGGCACAGATGCTCATGCTGGAATACATGAAGAACGGCCTGTTCAATGAGAGACTGGATTTATTCAGGCGTGAATACCGCAGGAAGCGCGACCTCATGTGCGAAAGGCTGGATGCACTTGTTACCAGATATGGAATTGAGTACAGAAAGCCGGAAGGCGGCGTATACCTCTGGGTGAAGCTGCCGAGCAGAATAAATGCCAGGGATCTTCTCGCTGAAACACAGAAAAGGGGCATGACCTTCATGCCGGGATATCTCTTCTTCTCATCAAAGTCAATGGGCAGGAATTATCTGCGATTCAACTACTCATATCCGACAGATGAGGGCATAGAGAAGGGAATGGACATATTTGAAGAGGCCATAGAGCAGTTACTAAGCTGATTATTGCCTTTGCATCATTAGCTGGCACATAAAATAATAAAGATACTGGCACTTTGATTGGGTTATATGTTATTGTATAGTCTAGCCAAGGTGCTTTTTATGTGCCTAAAAACAAGTCTAATAAATTTAATATTATAAAAAAGGAGAACAAAATCATGGCAGTTAATCTCAAAGGAAGAAGCTTTTTAACACTTATGGATTTCACACCGGAAGAAATCAGATACATGCTGGACCTGGCACACGATCTGAAGGCTAAGAAGAGAGCCGGCATTCTGGGCGAAACAATGAAGGGCAAGAACGTTGTACTGCTCTTTGAAAAGACATCAACAAGAACAAGATGCGCATTTGAAACAGGTGCTCTGGAAGAAGGCGCTCACGTAACATTCCTGGACAGCAAGTCATCACAGATGGGCAAGAAGGAATCAATCGAAGATACAGCTAAGGTTCTGGGAAGATTCTATGACGGTATCGAATACAGAGGATATGACCAGAAGGTAGTTGAAGATCTGGCAAAGTATGCAGGAATTCCTGTATGGAACGGTCTTACTGACGTTGATCATCCGACTCAGATTCTGGCTGACATGCTTACAATCGAAGAACACGTTGCAAAGCCACTGAGACAGTGCAAGGTTGTATTCGTTGGTGACGTTAGAAACAACATGGCTTATGCATGGATGTACGGCTGTGCCAAGATGGGAATGCACTTCGTAGCATATGGCCCACAGGAACTGTGCGATCAGGTTGACGCTGACGTAGTATCAAGAGCAAGAGCAGTTGCCGAAGAAACAGGCGCTGTAATCGAAGTATCATCAGACATCGCTTCAATCAAGGGCGCAGACGTTCTCTACACTGACATCTGGGCTTCAATGGGTGAAGAAGATCAGATTCCTGAAAGAGTTAGAATGCTGACTCCGTTCAGAGTAACTGACGACATGCTGGAAGCAACAGGAAACGATGATGTAATTTTCCTGCACTGCCTGCCATCATTCCACGATTTCGAAACAACAATGGCAAAGACTCAGATGGAACTGGGATATGATATCCGCGAGGTTACCGACGAAGTATTCAGAGGAAGACATTCAAAGGTATTCGACGAAGCAGAAAACAGAATGCACACAATTAAGGCTGTTATGGTAGCTACAATCGGCAGATAAGCAAAACCAGACTAGGAGGTAGAGTTATGATACCTGGAATTCATAATTTTTCAGAAATAGGTAAGCTGAACAAGGTTCTGCTCCACAAGCCGGGATTTGAACTGGAAGCACTTACTCCATCAACAATGGAAAGACTTCTCTTTGACGACATTCCATATCTGAAGGTTGCAAGAGAAGAGCACGACAGATTCGCTGAAATTCTCAGAGAGAACGGCGTTGAAGTTGTTTACTACGTAGAAGAAACTGCAAAGGCACTGGCAACTCCACAGCTCCAGCAGCAGCTGGTTGAAGATTTCCTCGACCTGTCACTGATTACTTCAGAAGGCATGAGACACGAGCTGATCAGCTATCTGACATCCATGGATCCTGAAACAATGGTTGCCAAGATGATTGCCGGAATCAAAAAGAATGAAGTCCCTGTAGAAGGAGTTCATTCACTGATCGATCTGATTCATGATGATTATCCGTACATCTCAGATCCAATGCCTAACCTGTACTTTACAAGAGACCCTGGTGCATGCGTAGGAAACGGAATCAACATTCACCACATGCACACTCAGGAAAGAAGAAGAGAGTCACTCCTTCTGAAGTACATGTTCAAGTACAACAGAGACTTCGCTGCAGTTGATAACATGCAGTGGTATGATGTTGAAGACGATTATTCAATCGAAGGCGGCGACGTCCTTGTTCTCTCAAAAGACATGGTTGCAATCGGCCTGTCACAGAGAACTACAATTGCAGGCATTGAATGCTTTGCAAAGAAGCTGCTTTCCAATTCAACATTCAAGAAGGTTCTTGTATTTGATATTCCTAAGTCAAGAGCATTCATGCACCTGGATACTGTATTTACAATGGTTGACTATGATAAGTTCACTATTCATCCTGAAATCGAAGGCCCTCTCGGCGTATATGAAATCACAATGGGAGCCAACGGCAAGCTTGCTTTCAATGCAATGAAGGATGAACTTCAGAACATACTGGCAATGGAGCTTGGACTTCCTGCAGTTGAACTCATCAGATGCGGCGGCGGTGAGCTGCTGGCTGCACAGAGAGAACAGTGGAACGACGGTTCAAACACTCTCTGCATAGCACCGGGAACAGTAATCACATATGAGAGAAACTACGTTTCCAACGAACTTCTGGATAAGAAGGGAATCAAGGTTCTCACTATGCCAAGTGCTGAACTTTCAAGAGGAAGAGGCGGCCCGAGATGCATGAGCTGCCC
>JAUNIQ010000143.1 GCA_030535275.1 Bacillota bacterium
TGGCACGCCTTGTTTCGGTGCTGTCAATGGTGAACAGAACCTCATCACCCGACACTCTTCCTCCACTAACATTGCTAATGCTTTCCGCTTCAAATCTGAGTGTTTCATATTCACTGCACCGATACTCTCCTTCCGGGACATTTCTGAATGTTACGCTTCCCTGGGTTTCACCTGCGCGGATGCTCACGCATCCGTTAAGCTCTATTTCTTCTCCCGAAAGAGATATGCCCTGCAGTTTGAAAATGAATACCGGTTTGCCGTGCCGCGGGTAGTTGTCAGCCGCCCTGATTTCCTTGCTTATTACCACATCGGCCTCAAGCTCGTACTGTGCTGATGTTTCTGTTTCGTTTGTATCAACATTTGTCTCGCCGTTATCGTCCGTGTATTTCACTGTGGCTCCGTTAACGAATATGCTCGCATAGTTTTCATTGAGCCTGTTTTCCTGAATCATTTCATCTTTTGTCCTGTCCAGGCTCACGTCGATGTACATGAAATATTCATATCCGTAAAACTCCTCATCCCGAGTATCCAGAGCACTGGCTCTCACCACATTGTCCTCTTCTGATATCTCAAAGAGCTCAGTTGCATCTTCCCCTGCGCCTCTTTCTATTCGCACATCATTTACTGTAAGGTCGCTGTCAATCTGATCCTCAATGGTTAAACCTTCATAGAAGTTTCCGACTTCGGTTTCAATGGGAACCGACACATTAATCCGATATGTCCAGCCCTCCCAGTTTCGCAGGCTGATGGATTCCACGTTTGTTTCATCCTCATCGCTGACTGTCTTGCCGACAAGATTGCTGCCCTCCTCCGGAATGTCCGAGGGGATGTCCTTCCTGTCCGACACATTCATTACATTGAAACCATGGGATTCATCATCAACCATGCAGGTGTGAATTACGCTTCCGGAAAAAGTGAATGCGAAGCATGCGCCGGCGGCTTCATCAGCGGAATATCCACCTCCACCTGCCATGGCAATATCATTGTCAGTCATCGACTGAATGCACAGCATGTCTCTGTCAACAACATAGCTGGCTCTGCTGTTCTGTACATACTGAACGTTACCGGGGACGTTCTTATACCCTATGATTGTTCCTCCTGAGTTTACCCAGAGGTCGTCAACTTCGTCCATATCCAGATACAGCCCCTGCGAGTTGTCCACATCATCATATTCCATGAAGCCTTTAATGTTAATCGGTGTACTTGTACCGGAAATGAAGAACTCATGCTTCATCTCAACCCACCAGGTGCTTCTCCATCTGTGCTGGGCGAAACCGCCCGCCATGAAGGATGATCTGGGAGAATAGACGCTCCAGTCCATGTATGTGGTTTTCACATCAATCCACATGTCCCTGTACTGAAACATTTTACGATATATGCATCCGCAGCTTCCCTTAACTCCATCAATGCCCAGAATTATTCCGTCAACGTTCTGACCGCTGACCGAGTCTCTGAGCTGGCTGACATTTGCTCCGAAGTATTCATCGGGAGTCAGCTTGCTGAGCCTTATGGAATATTCCGGATCAACCATTATTGATTCCGGCACATTCTCTCTCTGCGGCTCTACGGAGAAGTCGAAGTATTTCACTCCCGCGTATCTGTCCAGCGGTGCAAGAGTGGAAGGATCTACTGCTGCAAAAGCAGACTCAGGCGGCGAAGCTATCAATGTGGAAAAGGCAAGACTGAAGGCCAGCAGAATGCCGACGGCTTTTTTCACTTTATTTTTCATCATGAAAAGCCTCCCGATTCCACATTAATGCTTTCCGCATATATTAATATCTCAAACCCCTTTAATTTTTCTGCTTCCACATTCTGTGAAATGCTGACCTGTGTAAAAAGATTATCTGTCGATTCACCCGCGGTCAGCGTTCCGTCATAGTAATAGTATCCGTCTTCCCTCTTTTCCCAGTCATCATCATTTATGTTCAGGCTGGCATATTCTTCAGCTCTGCTGTCGGAAAAGAGTGCAAGTACTCTAACATAGCAGTCATTTAATCCTGTGTTCTTCACGGAAACCACTTTATCAATTGTCATTCCCGGTCTCAGACTACGTACTTCTTCGTAGTCCTCAACAATTGCTGTTTCGTTATTTCCCGGAACAAATTCATTCATGGCTTCATCCTCGCTGACAAGGTATGCGCTGACTATTACCGCTCCGAAAAAACTGGTCAGATTAAGCAGCAGAGCTATCAGGATAATCTGTATTTTTCTTTGTGTCATTTATCCTGACCCCCTTTCCTGTCAGCAGATAGATTAACAGAAGAAGCATGTAGAATGCTGCTGTCGCTGTAATGCCTGCAGCTGAAGTTAAAGCCCTTGCTGCGTAGCCCAGATATGGCAGCCACATTACAAGCCTGCCTCGAAATGCGGACTCCGGCACCGGTGCCGGATCTTCTTTTTCGTTTGCATCGCCCTTTGTCACAAAGCCTTCATCTGTTATCTGCACTATTCTGTGCGTCACCATGACACCGCCTGTTTCAAAGGCCACAATATCTCTTTCCTTAAAATCTCTGTAATCGGAATCAATGAAGACCATGCTTCCCGTATGGATTACAGGCTCCATGGATCCGCTGACGATGATGGCAGGCCTGATATGAGCAAACAGCATTACTGCTGCTGCAATCAGTATTACTGCTGCCATAATGCACGTTGCATACCAGATTATTTTTA
>JAUNIQ010000029.1 GCA_030535275.1 Bacillota bacterium
CGCAGCTGAAACTAATGACTGGGGTGCTGGTTGCTCAACTGAAAACTCAGTAGTAATCCACGAAGCAGTTTATGATCAGACTGTAGAAGCCCTCAAGAAGGTTGGCGGATACATGTGTAATGAAGAAGAAAAGGAAAAGCTGGTTAACACAATCTGGCATGATGGCAAGCTGAACGTAAGTGCTATTATTCACTCACCTCAGGCTATCGCTGAAATGGCAGGATTCTATGTACCAGACGATTGCACATTCCTGATGGCAGAAGAAAGCCAGTGGGGCGAAGAATACATGATGACAGAAGAAAAGCTGTCACCGGTAATCGCTGTTTGGAAGGTTAAGGATGTTGACGATGCTATCGAACTGATCAACAACATTCACAGCATTTCAGGTGCAGGTCACTCATGCTCAATCCACTCAACTAATGAAGATCACATCCTGAAGTTCGCTTCAAAGACTAAGACTTCAAGAGTTGCTGTTAACACTAACACAGGCGTTAACAACGGTGGTGCAAACAACAACAAGATGCCTTGGACATTCACTCTTGGATGCGGAAGCTGGGGCGGAAACGCTTACTCAGAAAACAACACATTCAAGCACTGGCACAACACTACATGGGTATACAGAATGATGCCGGGTGTTGCAGCTCCAGTTAAAGAAGAAGTATTCAAGGATGATCTTAAGAGACCTGAACTGTTCACTGACTATCCTGATTTTGAACTGTAAATCTCCATGTAAAAGCCTATCAGGCTTAAACTGACAAAATACAACTTATAATAAAGGAGAATAATATGTTAAATGAAAAACTGCCTAAAGTAGTGACTGCATTACCGGGACCTAATGCAAAGGCAATCCTCGACAGAAGAGCTGAAGCTCTTCCTGATGGAATGAAAGCTACTTTCCCTGTAGTCATTGAAAACGGAGAAGGCGCATTACTGGAAGACGTTGACGGTAACTATTTCCTCGACTGGATTGGTGGAGTTGGCGTTCTGAATATCGGATACACACATCCTGAAGTAGTTGAAGCTGTAAAGGCTCAGTCAGACAAGTATTTCCATGCTATGATGGCTGCAATTACTCATGAAGGATACATTGCACTCTGCGAAAAGCTGAATGCAATCGTACCTGTAGCAGGCGATCAGCATAAGAGCATGCTGGTTAACTGCGGTGCAGAAGCAATTGAAAACGCTGTAAAGATTGCCAAGGGACACACTGGAAGACCTAACGTAATCGTATTCTCAGGCGCATTCCACGGTAGAACAAGTCTTACTATGGAAATGACTGCTGACAAGAAGTACGCTGTAGGCATGGGTCCATTCCCTGAAGGTATTTACAGAGCTGAATTCCCTAACGTTTACAGAAAGCTTGCTGGAATGACAGATGAAGAAGCTATCGCTCATTCAATCCAGTCAATCAAGGACGTATTCTATGAAGGAACTCCAGCTAAGTCAGTTGCTGCAATCGTTGTTGAGCCTATCCAGGGTGAGGGCGGATTCGTTCCTGCTCCAATTGAATGGGCTAAACAGCTGAGAAAAATCTGTGACGAAGAAGGCATCATGCTGATTGCTGACGAAGTACAGTGCGGATTTGGTCGTAGTGGTCATCTCTTCGCATCAGAATACTGGAAAGACGCTGGTTGCGCTCCTGATATTCTCGCATGTGCTAAGTCAATCGGCGCAGGCCTCCCATTGGGTGCAGTAATTTCAAGTAAGGAAATCATGGATTCAGTTCCACCTGCAACAATTGGTGGTACATTCTGCGGAAACGCTGTAGCATGCGCTGCTGCACTGAAGGTTATCGAAGTTATGGAACGTGATGACCTGCCAGGAAGAGCAAAGGTTATTGGCGATAAGATTGCATCCGCATTAACTGAACTCCAGAAAGATATTCCACAGATCGGCGATGTAAGAGGACTGGGTTCAATGCTCGGTATCGAATTCGTTAAGGATCCTGAAACTAAGGAGCCATTCCCTGAACTTACATCTGCTGTTATCAAGGAATCACTTGCAAACGGTCTTTTAGTTGAACCTGCAGGAAGATACGGAAATGTTATTCGTTTCCTTGCTCCACTGGTAATGACTGACGAACAGCTTGAAGCCGGCCTTAATATCCTGATTGATGCAATCAAGAAAGAAGTGAAGTAATAGTTTAATTAACCGTATCGGAGGTTTTTATGAAGTTTAAGAAAATGACACTGAACATCAACGGTGCCGACAGATCATTCATCTGCGATCCTGAAAAGGATACACTGGCAGAAGTAGTACGTAGACTTGGTCTCACAGGTACAAAAGTTGGATGCGGAAAGGGACTTTGCGGTTCATGTACAGTTCTGCTGAACGGAAAGCTGGTTCGTTCCTGCACTCGCAAGATATCCAAGGTTGATGACTACAGCGAACTGCTGACAATCGAAGGAATCGGAACTCCAAGATTCCTGCACCCACTCCAGGTTGCATTCATGCACTATGGAGCTGTACAGTGCGGATTCTGCTCACCTGGATTTATCGTATCTTCATATGCATTACTGCAGGAGAACCCAAATCCTACAAGAGAAGAAGTAAGAGACTGGTTCCAGAAGCATAGAAATATCTGCAGATGTACTGGATTTAAGCAGATTGTTGATGCTGTAATGCAGGCTGCAAAGGTAATGAGAGGCGAATGCACTGTAGACGACATCAAGGTTGATCAGGGAACAAGCGGAGATTACTATGGTAAGCCAATGGTAAGACCTGCTGCTCTGGCTAAGGTTTGTGGTGTTGCTGACTATGGTGATGACATCGAACTGAAGATGCCTGATAGCACTCTCCACGTAGTAATGGTACAGCCTAAGAAGACTCACCATGCTAACATCCTCAGCATTAACACTGAAGAAGCTGAAAAGATGCCTGGCGTTTACAAGGTTATCACAGCTAAGGACGTTAAGGGTTCAAACAGACTGACCTTTACTCCGCTGTCATACAGAACTAAGGCAACCGGACAGACACACGTACTTCTTGCTGAAGACAAGATTTACAACTATGGAGACATCATCGCACTGGTAGCTGCTGACACAAAGGCACATGCTCAGGCTGCAGCTGAAAAGGTTACGATGGAATACGAAGATCTCCCTGCATACCTGACATTCCTCGAAGCAGTAATGCCGGACGCAGAACGTATCCACGAACAGCATCCAAACATCTGGTGTGACCAGCCTACAGTAAAGGATGCAGACAATATTGAAGAAGTATTCGAAAATGCTCCTTACGTAGTTGAAGGCAGCTTCGCATCAAGCCGTGAGCCTCATATGCCTATCGAAGGCGATACAGTACAGGCTTACTGGGGCGAAGACGACATGCTCACAGTACAGTGCAAGAGCCAGGGTATCTACATGAACAGAGCTGACATCGCAGAAGCAACTGGACTTCCTGAAGAGAAGGTTCGTGTAATTCAGAACCCTACAGGCGCTACATTTGGATGGGGTATAAGTGCAGCAACTTATTCACTGGCAGCAATCGCCTGCATGGCTTGCGATGACATGCCTGTTGCATTCTCAATGACATATGAACAGTACATGGCTTACTCAGGAAAGAGATGCCCTTCATACTCAAATTCAAGACTTGCTTGTGATGAAAACGGTAAGCTCGTTGCAGCTGACTGGGATGTTGGTCTTGACCATGGTCCATATAACGAAATGGGCGATGACTGCATCAAGGCAACAGCAAGATTCGTATACTATCCATACACAATTCCACATGTTGCAGGTCTGACAAGAGTTGCTTGCTCCAACCATTCATATGGTACTGCATACCGTGGATTCGGATCACCTCAGGCTTACACATGTTCAGAAGCTATGATGGACATGCTTGCTGAAAAGGCCGGAATCGACCCATTTGAATTCAGATGGAGAAATATCGGTAGAGAAGGCGATACAAACGTAAACAGCGTTCCTTTCATTGAATATCCAATGGAAGAGATCATGGAAACAATGAGACCATACTACGACAAGGCTGTAGAACGTGCAAAGGCAGAAGACACTCCTGAAAAGAGACGTGGCGTAGGTATTGCATGGGGCGGCTACATCGCAACAGATGGTCCTGAAGATGAATCACAGGCTGCTATCGAACTGGCTCCTGGCAACAAGTTCATCAAGTATGATACTTGGCAGGACGTAGGTCAGGGCGGAGACGTTGGTTCACTCCAGTGTACTCTTAAGGCTCTGGAAGAACTGGATGTTAAGCCTGAAGACATCATGCTCAGACAGAACGACAGTATTTACGGCGTTGACTCAGGTGTATCAGCAGCAAGTAGATCACATAACCATAATGTAAGAGCAACTAAGGACGCAGCTGACAAGCTGATCGCTGCTATGAAGAAGCCTGATGGCACATTCCGTACATATGACGAAATGATCGCAGAAGGAATCCCTGTAAGATACGAAGGACTGAGCTCCAACAAGGAATACGATGATCTGTATGATATCGACCCTAACACTGGTGTTGGTAACCCTTCACCATTCTACACTTATGGACTGTTCCTGGCAGAAGTTGAAGTTGACGTTGCAACTGGTAAGACTACTGTTATCGGATACCGTGGTGTTGTAGACGTTGGTACTATCGGAAACATCACTTCAGTAGAAGGACAGGCATTCGGTGGATTCTCACACTGCATCGGATTCGCTCTTAAGGAACAGTATGCTGACGTTGAAAAGCACAGCAACATGGTTGGTGCCGGCATACCTGAAATCAAGGACATCCCAGATGACCTGCAGGTTACTAACGTTGGTATTCCTAAGATGCGTAACCCTTGGGGATCTTCAGGAGCATCTGAAGCATTCCAGTCAGGTGGACACATGGCTGTTATAAACGCTATCAACAATGCTTGCGGCGTTAGAATTTACGAACTGCCAGCTACACCTGATAAGGTTAAGGCAGGTATTGAGGCTCTTGCTAAGGGCGAACCTAACCCTAACAAGCCTGAAAAGTACTTCATGGGATCAGATCTCTATGAAGAACTGGAAAACATCAAAAACAACCCAATTACCATATAGCATTAATCTGTCAATGTTCTTTATGAACAGAATCAATGTGCCGGATATATTTATCCGGCACATTGACTATTACAGGGAAATAGATTATAACAATTATACGGAGTAGCTGAATATGGATAGAATGAACGATTATCTGCCTGAATTTAATAACTGCCTGCAGCAGGAAAAACCCTTCTGCCAGAGTAAATGCCCTTGGGATATCGATATACTTTCCTTTATCGAAAAGGTTCGCAGGGGTTCTTTTAATGCGGCATATAAGATTCTGCAGAATTCTGTTGGATTCCCTCAGATAGCTGCTGCAATCTGCAGCGAAAACTGCTCTGAGGCATGTCCTCTGGTAAATTCAATCAATCTCCATGAGATTGAAAAGTCAGTAATAGAAAATGCAACAAGGAAAAAGCCGACTAAATACAGCCTCCCGCCTAAAAAGGAGAAAATAGCAGTAATTGGGGCAGGAATCAGCGGATTATCATGTGCCATGAATCTGTCTGAGAAGAAATACAATGTTACTGTTTTTGAAAAAGAAGACAGAATCGGCGGAAGCTTATGGGACATCATGGAAGCTGATGTATTCATGAGCGACTTCGAGAATTATGAACTTGAACAGTCAATCAATATACTGACTAATAATGAGGTTGTTTCTGCTGAGCAGCTTGCTGATTTTGATGCAGTGTATGTTGCTACAGGCAGCAATGGAAATGACCTTGGTATTTTTGAAAAATCTGACGGAGCTTCATATGCAATAATCGGAAGCACTGTATTCTTTGCAGGAGGCTCACTTCTTATACTTTCCAAGGATAAATCTGCCGCATATGGCCTTCATATGGGCAGAAACATAGATAATTATTTCAAAATCGGAAAACCTGAAGTTAAGGAGAGAAGCACTGAAACAAAGCTTGTGCTTGACCCGACACGTCTGGAACATGAAACAGACGGCGATAATGCAAGCAAAGAGAGTACGGCGCGGGAGTCAAAGGACAGAGCTGTAGAAGAAGCAAACAGATGCATTATGTGTCAGTGTGATGCATGCAGAATTCATTGCGATCTTCTTACTTATTTGAATAAATGGCCGATAAGAATCAGGGACGAAATCTTCGCAACTACACTTCCGGGCAAATCTGAAGTGAAGAGAACACCTGCTAGACGAACTATAAGCATGTGTACTCAATGCGGATTGTGCAAGGAAACATGTCCTGAGAATGTCGACCTTGACAACTATATTTTTGAAGCAAGAAAACGAATGCATGAACTTGACAAGACACCATGGGTTTTTCATGACTTCTGGTTAAGAGACATGGAATTCTCCAGCAATGATGCCATGCTTTGTCATTCGGCAAAAAGCGGAAAGAATAAATACGCATTCTTCCCGGGATGTCAGTTCGGAGCTCTTTCACCGGATACGGTTGCTGCAACATATGAGTACCTGCTTGAACATGAAGAGGATACAGGGCTCTTAATTGCATGCTGCGGGGTTCCTGCTGAATGGGCAGGTAATACTGAAGCTGTTGAAGAAAACAGAAACATGCTTCTTAAGGCCTGGAATGAACTGGGAAAGCCAAAGCTTGTTCTGGCATGCCCGACATGTGCTACTGAGCTCAAGCGATGCCTTCCTGAAATTGAAACAGTATTCATATATGAGCTTATTGAAAGCTGGGGCGGTTTAGCTAAACAGGATGATGACAGATGCTGGTCAGTTTTTGATCCGTGTGCATCCAGCGGAAACGAAAAGCTCAGAGACAATGTGAGAAATATAGCTGCCGGCATGGGAATTAAGCTTGAACCGCTTCCTAGGCAGGAAGAATACACTGCCTGCTGCAGCTTCGGCGGACATGGAGAAATAGCAGATCCTGAATTCTCAAAATTCGTTGTAGATAAGAGAATCAATGAATCTG
Source organism: Bacillota bacterium (assembly GCA_030535275.1). Lineage (GTDB taxonomy): Bacteria > Bacillota > Clostridia > Peptostreptococcales > Anaerovoracaceae > Lentihominibacter. The sequence goes on from JAUNIQ010000029.1 coordinate 6,911, forward strand.
ACAGGCCATATCTGACATATTGCATTAACTGCAGAGATAATTTCAGCAGCGCAGGGAAGGAATCAGTTCATATTCTGGAAAAACTGTTCAATATTGAACCGGAAAGCTATACTGTAACTGAAATGCGCCAGAACAGACTATCCTTAAAGAATCACATGCTTAATCGTTTCTGGGGTGAAAATTCAGAAGCTGAAGAAAACACTGAAAGAAGCGTTTTCTTCAGCGATGAACTTTCTAAAAAACTAAGCGATGAGAAGATTCTTGAAGAGGACATGGAGTCGGTTGTACTGTTTTGCGAGAAAACCGGACGCAAGTCATTTAATACCCAGACCGGATGTTATATTGGATACAGACGTATAGGAAGAATGACATACTGGGTTGAATACAAGCCTGTTCAAGATTCAGGCGAAAGCAAATTTGAGCTGATAAACGGATATCAGCACAGAATGCAGATTGAAATGGAGAGTATTTGGAATGGAAAAAAAGTTGAACAGCTCGATTAAGGATAATACTGAAAAGGCTGAAATCATATGCATGAAATGTGACACGAATATGGAAGAAATGGAGACAACCTTCAGCTATCTTGGAAGGACTTTCAAGCACAAGATTCTCCGTTGTCCTTCCTGTGGACAGGTATATGTGCCGGAAGAACTGGCAAAAGGCAGAATGGCTCAGGTTGAGTCCATGATGGAAGAAAAGTAATTAAAACAGGTATAAAAGGAGACACAAAATGAAAAGCTTTATTAAAGAATTCAAGGAATTTGCCATGCAGGGCAATGTAATGGACATGGCTGTTGGTATCGTAATAGGTGCTGCATTTACAGCCATTGTTACTTCACTTGTTGATGATATCATTTCACCAATCATTGGGCTGTTTGTTAAAGTTGATTTCAATGATCTTGTTGCAACAGCCTGTGGCGTTGAAATCAGATACGGTGCCTTCATAATGGCGGTAATTAACTTCCTGATCGTTGCACTGGTTCTGTTCCTTATCATCAAATCAATCAACAAGGCAAAGAAGCTTGGCAAAAAGCCTGAAGAGGAGGCTGCACCTGAAACAAAGGTGTGCCCGTACTGCAAATCGGAAATTGCCATTGACGCATCAAGATGTCCAAATTGCACATCACAGCTTGATGAATAAAACGAATGCATTAAAGATGAGTTTTGAGGAATTCTTCAAAACTCATCTTTTATTGAAAATATACTGTACTAAAATAGCCCAATTATGTTATAATGCTTTTAAGTTGGAGTATAAAGGTACAATATGAGTGAAGACAAAAGATATATTTTTGATAATGATATAGATAAAAGGATGGAGGAGGCCCTGGACAGCGAACGTGAAAGACTCAATGCCAAGGATATGCGACGAAGAAAACAGAGAAACCATAGAAGGATGATTCTCGCATTTCTTGTGCTTCTTATTGCAGTGTTTGTTGTAATTGGACTTCTGAAAGTTTTATCAACAAACGACTATTCCAACGAAGAGCAGTTTACTGACTTTGCAGACTCCGCATTAGCAGAAAATCAGATCTGCACGCCTGAAGGCGATGCGGTAACCGAATATTCCTATGACAGCGAATTTTCAATCGCCATCAGAAAAGACAATATCAAAAATGATGAAATTGAAGGTTTCAGGGAACGCAAAATCAACAGCATAATCGAGTCGGCAGACAGAGAAGAGTCCAATACGCTTATTATTGATACCTCTACCTACAAGACCGGCAACGGTGCTGTAAGCATGCTGATTCAGTATTACCAGTACAAGAAAGAGGGCAGAAATCTGGTTCTTTCTTCTTCCCATGCTGACACCTATCTTTTCAAGGCAGGTACAGGTGATGTACTGGACCCTCTGCAGGTTCTAAATGTTAATTACAAGGACAAGGCCGAGGAATTCGCTTCTGAATACATGACAAAAACATATAATGACAGTAAGCGAAGCGATAACTATGAAGATTATATAATCGCAAATGATCAGAACTATAACAACTTCATCATGACAGGCAATGAAATAATATTCCTGTTTGAGCTCGACACGGTACTGAAGGATTCACCGGTTGTAACCCAGATGGCTGTCCCTTACATGTTTATAGAAACAGCAATCAGACCGGAAACCCTTGACAGATATATAGACGAATCCAGGCCTATGGTTGCAATAACGTATGACGATGGCCCGGGCGGTGAAAGCGAAGCGAGAATACTGCAGTGCCTCAGCGATAACAGCAGCGTAGCGACTTTCTTTTCTGTGGGATACAGGCTTTCATCCAACAGTGAAAATGCGCAATGGGCTGTCAGAATCGGTTGCGAAATAGGTAACCATTCATGGGATCATCCTACCATGTCCAGTCTGTCAAAAGATGAGATAGTAAATCAGATTAAAAAAACAAACTCAAAAATTGAAGATATCTGCGGAGTAGACCCGGTTGTTGCAAGACCTCCGTACGGGGACTTTAACAAAAACGTTCTGGAAAGCTGCGGAATGGCAGAAGTGCTCTGGACGGTTGACACGAAGGACTGGGCAACCAGGGATGCAGAAATGACATTTGAGGCAATAAAAAAGCAGAAGGACCTTGATGGCAAGATCATTCTGATGCACTCGATATATGATGAAACTGCTGATGCGACGGAAATGATAATACCGTGGCTTAAAGAGCAGGGCTATCAGACAGTGACAGTAAGCGAACTGATTAAATACAAGACAGGTACAACCCCTAAGGCAGGAAAGCTATACAGAAAGCTTCAGTAGAGGAATCAAGGAGGAGCACCCATGTTAATAACAAAAAGAAGTGACTATGCACTTAGAATATGCAGAGCGCTGAAGGACGGAAAGACTCATAATGTTAGAGAAATTTGTGAGCAGGAAGATGTTCCTAAGGCTTTCGCATACAAGATTATCAGAGAGATGGAACTTAACGGTATCGTAAAGTCTGAAAGAGGAAATAAGGGAGGGTATTTCCTTAACAAGAGCCTCGATGAACTTACTGTATATGATATCGTCAACATTACAGAAGAGGACATAGCTATAGTGCACTGCATGAAGGAAGAGTGTGAAAGAAACACCAATGATGTTCCCTGCAAAATGCACGGCGAAATGGAGAGGATTCAGGGAATCCTTGAACAGGAAATGAAGGACAAGACTATTGCTGAGATAATCGGGAAATAGCAGCAATCATGTCATCAGGAAGAGGTGCTTCAAAAGTGACCTTTTCCTTAGTCATTGGGTGAATAAAGGACAGGCTCTTTGCGTGGAGGGCCTGTCTTTCTATTAGATTAACATTTTCTCCGCCGTAGAGATGGTCCCCCAGAACAGGATGGCCTATATATGACATGTGAACTCTGATCTGATGAGTTCTTCCTGTTTCAAGAACAAGTTCAACCAGACTGTGGTCCTTTAGCTGCTCTAAAACAGTATAGTGGGTTACAGAAGGAGCACCGTCTTTCATGACGCCGCGTCTCACATCATCCGGGTCAGGTCTGCCAATTGGAACGGCTACCTTGCCTGAGTTGCCAATAATGTTTCCACAAACAATTGCAACATATTTCTTTTCAATCTGGTTTTTTCTCATCTGATTGGTTATGTGATTCTGACAGTATGAATTTTTCGCAACAAGAAGAAGACCTGACGTATCCATGTCAAGTCTGTTTACGAATCTGATCTTCCAGATCTTACCCGTCTGTTCCATATAGTGGGTAAGGGCATTAGCTACAGTTCCTACAGGATGTCCCTTGGTAGGATGCACAACCAGTCCCGGCTGCTTGTTGATTATCATGAGATCATCGTCTTCATAGATGATATCAAGGGGAATCGGCTGAGCAGGGAAGTGGCTTCTCTCATCTGGAAGCGTGATGGATATTTCATCTCCCTCTGAAACCTTGTGCCAGCCTTCTGTCGTCTGACCGTTTTTCAGAGTGAGCTTTTCACGTTTGATTCTGTTTCTGAGTCTAGAAGAGAAGTCAAAATGCTTTTTCATTATTTCTCTTACTTCCAGACCTTCATCTTCACTTGTTACTTCATGTCTGAACTGTGTCATTAGAGGAACTTGTCCTTTACTTTATTCCAGAAATCGTAATGATTAAATCTTATAAGGTTAACGTGCTTGTCTGAAGCAGACACTTCAATTTCCTTGACGTTTGAATAGCCGGTTTCAATACCGTCATTTGTAATGTAGATTCTGTTCTCCGAGCTTTCAGGAACAACACCCAGAGTCAGGTCATCCGGAAGCAGTATGCTTGATGTGAATGATCTGTAGGCTGTAGTGTTCATTGGAGCCAGCGGTGTAACCTGAAGCAGTTCAAGTCTCGGGTCAACTATTGAGCCGCCAAGAGAGTAGTTATATGCTGTACTTCCGGCTGATGTTGCAACCAGTATTCCATCACCGCTGAATTTTTCAATAGGTTTTCCTCCGATTGAAATATCAAAGTGAATTGAATAGGATTTCCTGCCTGTTATGGTAATTTCATTTAATCCCGTATGTCTGTTTACCGTTCCTTCAGAGGTGGTTACTGTACAGAGAACAGTGCTCAGCTTCTGAAGAGTGTAATCGTTGTTTTCATAGTCGACGATGAATTTGTCAAAGTCTTCAGGAAGGACCTCCTGGAAGAAGCCCAGATGTCCGGTATTGATGCCTACAATCGGAGTATCAGGGAAATCACATTTGTGGATGGTTTCCAGGAATGCGCCGTCACCGCCTATGCAGATAATGAGTGTAGCATCTTCTGAATACTCACTCATTACAGTGTAGCCGCGGTTAATGAGCTTCTTAGTAAGCATTGCCTTAACGTCTCTTGATATTTCAGTTTCGTTTGTAAAGATTGAAATTATTGTGTTTTCCATTTATTTCACCAGTTCCTCAAATTCATCCAGAAGCTTGTTGAATGTATCCATTGCCTGTCTTATTGGCTTAGGCTTGCTCATATCTACACCTGCAATCTTGAGAAGTTCAATAGGGTAGTCAGATTCGCCTGTCTTCAGGAATTTAATATATGCATTTGCAGCGCGTTTTCCACCGTTCAGAATCTTGTTGCTGATTACTGTTGCTGCGGAATATCCGGTTGCATATTTGTAAACATAGAATGCGTTATAGAAGTGCGGAATTCGCGCCCATTCATACCTGATTGTATCATCTGCTTCCACAGCTGAGCCATAGTATTTTCTGTTGAGTTCTTCGTACTGTTCACACATCCACTGACCCGTTAGAACATTGCCTGATTCAATTGCCTTGTGTGTAAGATCTTCAAATTCGGCAAACATGGTCTGACGGAAGAGGGTGGTCCTGAATTCTTCAAGATACATGTTAAGCAGATACTTTCTCATTTCCTTATCGGTCTCCTTGTTTAGCAGATAATTCATGAGAAGTGATTCGTTAACGGTTGAAGCAACCTCAGCTGTAAATATGGAGTGGCTTCCATAGATGTAAGGCTGCTCATCTCTGGTGTATCTCGAGTGCATGGAATGACCCATCTCGTGGATAATTGTGAATACATCCTTAAGAGTATCCGTATAGTTGAGCAGAATGTAAGGGTAGCTGTCATAGCAGCCAAAGCTGTATGCGCCGCTTGTCTTGCCCTGGTTCTCATATACGTCAATCCAGCCCTGTTCAATACCTGTATTCATCTTGGCAAGATAGTCATCGCCAAGAGGCTTCAGAGCCTCACGCATAATGTCCAGGCCTTCTTCAAATGAGATGTTCTTTTCCGGAACCTTGATTAGTGGAACATACATGTCATACATGTACATTTTCTTAAGTCCCAGAAGCTCTTTTCTAAGCTCAGTATACCTGTGCAGGTTAGGCAGATTCTCATTAACAACCTTAACCAGATTATCGTACACCTTCATTGGGACATTATCTCCGGAAAGGGCAGCGTGACGTGCTGAATCATAGTTCCTTATTCTGGCACTTACAACGTCTGTTTTTGTATTGTAGTTATAGAGAGTTGAAACAGTATTTATCATGCCTTTGTATGAGTCATACATTGAATTGTATGCCTTCTTGCGGACGGTCCTGTTTTTGCTCTCCATGAGCTTGATGTAGCTTCCGTGTGTAACCTCGATTTCCTTGTCTTTGCCTGTCTTTACCGGTTCAAATTTGAGATCCGCATTGTTGAGCATTGTGAAGGTATCGTTAGTTGCATGAGTAATTTCACTCATCTGTGCGAGAATTGCCTCCTCGCTTTCAGAAAGAACGTGTTCCTTCTGTCTGAGTGTATCCTTAATGGCAAATTCATATGTCTTAAGATCATCGTTTTTCTCAATGAAACCCAGAATCCTGTCGCTGTCGGCTGACAGAAGCTCCGGAGTGAAGAATGAGAGCCTTGCGGAAACTGTTGCAATAACGCTCATGGCTTTATCGGTCATTCCCTGATATCTGCTCTCGGCGTTGTTTTCATCGCGTCTCATGTGCGCGTAGACATATATCATTTCAAGTCGGCGCCATATTTCATCTTTATGTGCAAAGGCATCATGAAGCATTTCAGCACTTTCAGTAATATGTCCTGCGAAATGTTTCATGTATTCTTCAGACATTTTTACAATTGCACCGAGCTCTTCATCGATAACGCTTTCATCAGGAATCATGGCTTCAATATTCCACTTGTTTCTGCTGTCAATCTGGTCTCTGGTCTTAAGCTTTTTTGAACTCATTATTGCCTCCATATCAATTTACTTTAACTGCAATATATTGTATAATAACAAAGTTAATTATTCAATAATGGAGAGGACAATAACAGATGGATAACAGACCTATCGGATTTTTTGATTCAGGACTTGGCGGGCTCACCTGCATACCTTACCTGATGAAGGAACTCCCGGAGGAAAAAATCATATATTTCGGTGATACAGCCAGGACACCTTACGGTTCCAAGGCAACTCATACCATCAGAAATTTCAGCAGGGAAATCGCCGATTTTCTTGTTGAGAGTAATGTTAAGATGATAGTAATAGCCTGCAATACTGTAAGTGCAACCTGCGTTGAGGATCTTCGCGAAAGATTCCCTGACATTCCTATTATCGGCATTATCGAACCGGCCGCCAAAAAGGTTGCTGAAACCTGCAAGACAGGCAGCAATGTCGGCATTATCGGAACCAAGGTTACAATCGGAGCACATGCCTACAAGGACACTATCAGCAAATACAATAATTTCCTGAATATCTTTGAGTCGCCGTGTCCTGCTTTTGTACCCCTTATTGAAGAGGGCATAACTGATAATGAGATTATGGATCTGACAATCAAGTATTACATGGACGATTTCGTTAAGGAAAATGAGCTGGACACAATAATACTGGGATGCACTCATTATCCGCTTATTAAGAAGAATCTTTCGAGAATTTACCCGGATATTAATATAATCAACCCGTCAAGCATTGTTGTCAGCAGAATACATCACGTTCTCGAGGATAATGACATGCTTGCCGAGGGCTCGGATTTCACCAATGTTTTTTATGCAAGCGACCTAAGTGAGAACTTCCTCAACATGATTGATCATATATTCGAGGAAGAAGAGGAAGACAAGAAGGTTAAGTTCCTGAACTTTGACCTGGAAAGGGAGAGAAAATGAATTACAGCGAAATGCTCGTATATCTGGACCTGGAAAGCCCGGAAGAATTCAGATTCTTTGAGATGATGGCCGACCTCATCGAAAGTGAAGAGGACATTGAACTGGAAGCCATGTATCAGCTCTTCAAGGATGCTGACAGGGCGGAAGTATCGCGTCTTCTCGATGATTACTTTGAGGATACGACAAACGCTCTTCCTGATGACTCTGATGAAGTATTTTCACTGCTTGATCAGATAAGACTTCTTCTCATTGGCCTCATTGACAATGCCGAGGATGACAGTGATTACAGACGATTTGCAGATGAATTCAACAGATTCAGAAACTGGTATTCCTATGATTCACAGGTTGAGGTTCTTCCTGACGATGAAAATGAGGAAGATGAACCCATAGAATATGCCTGTCTCAGAGATGCCATCACCACTGCCCGTGCAGACAGAATTAACGGTGAAAATCACAGATATAACTACGAGAATGCTCTCGACTTCGAAATAGACAGCTACACCATGTCTTTTGCTGAACTTATTGCTGCTGAGGATGACGAGGAATGAACCCGGAAATATACAAAACATTCGGAAATGAATTCGACAGATTCAAATTTCCATGCGAAATAATAAGAGTTACAGCCGGCCAGGGCGGCGAGGCGCTGCTTATAAAAGGCAGCGAAAAGAATGCACTTCTTGACTGCGGCATGGCATACTGCGGAGAGGCAACAGCGGCCAATCTTGCAAAGGCAACAGACAGCCTTGATTACATACTGCTGAGTCATTCCCATTATGATCACATAGGCGGGCTTCCGTACATCAGAGACCTTTTTCCTGATGCACAGGTCTGCGGCAATGAAAAATGCGCCCGCATCATTGAAAGGCCGGGAGCCAGAAAGCTCATGAAGGAGCTTGGAAACGAAGCTAAGGAATTGTATATTCCCGAAAGCGACATGGAAATCAGAACAGATGGCCTGCAGGTTGACTTGGTTTTGCATGATGGAGATACGATAAACCTTGGTGATAAGACCATTACCGCCTACGAGACAAAAGGGCATACGGATTGTTCCCTGAGCTATTTCCTTGAGCCTGAAAAGCTTCTGTTCACAAGCGAAAGCACCGGTATTCTCGAAGGAGAGGATTATGTGCATACGCCGATTCTGAAGAGCTTCTCAGATGCATTCAAATCTCTGGAAAAATGCAGAAAGCTTAAACCCGAGTATGTGTGCCTGCCTCATTTTGGCATGCTTCCATGTGATTTCAACGAAACATTCTTTGATAAATTCAACGAAGAATGCCATAGCAAGCTGGATTTTGTAAGAGGCATGATAAAGGAGAAGCTGTCGGAAGAAGAGATGTTCGACAGATATGTTAAAAAATACTGGACACCGGCAAAGGAAGAAGAGCAGCCTTATGAGGCTTTTGCAATAAATTCGGGGCATATATTAAATGCCCTTTTAAGAGAAATAAAAGGAGAATAGCATGTTTGACGCTAAGAAAACAAAAGAAGAAATAGTTAAATGGATACAGGACTGGTTTGAGATTAACGGCAAGGGCTGTAAGGCTGTAATCGGCATTTCCGGCGGCAAGGACAGCTCAGTTGTTGCCGCGCTTTGTGCAGAGGCCCTGGGCAGTGAAAATGTTTTGGGCGTAATGATGCCGAGAGGTGAGCAGTTTGACATTGGCGTTTCAAAGGCTCTTATCGAGCATCTGGGAATTACCGGAATCACAGTAAATGTCGAGGACGCCTGCAATGCAGTAGAGGAGCAGGTAAAGGCTCAGTTTGGAGACATTTCCGTACAGACTAAGACAAATATCCCGCCGAGAATCCGGATGACCATGCTCTATGCAGTATGCCAGACTGTAGGAGGAAGAGTTGCAAACACATGTAATCTTTCAGAGGATTATGTTGGATATAACACAATATTCGGCGATAACGCCGGAGATTTCAGCCCCCTCAGCCGCCTGACGGTGCAGGAAGTCAAGGCCGTAGGACGCGAACTGGGACTGCCTGCAATGTTTGTAGACAAGGTTCCAATTGACGGCCTTCAGGGCAAGACAGATGAAGATAATCTGGGATTTACCTATGCAGCACTGGATACCTAT
>JAUNIQ010000144.1 GCA_030535275.1 Bacillota bacterium
TTGAAATTGTTGTTCTATGATGAGCATGTGAAATAATTAGTGAGGATTTTGGCTTGAAGAAAGAAACCTCCTGTTACGTGATTTCCCTCTCAGATGCAAAAGAAACGCAGCTTTTTTCTTTTAACAAGACACATTATGGCAATGTGATACGTGATAATCGCAAAAAAATGGGATATACCCAACAGCAGGTTGCTGACCTTGTTGGGGTTTCCAAGAACCATGTCACCAACTGGGAAGCCGGCCGCGCACGGCCTGACTTGAATGTAATTCCTGCAATCTGCAAGACACTTGCCATCAGTCTTTCCGCCTTTTTTAGCGTCCCAGATGCACAGGATGCCCTGAGCCGCGAAGAACACCAATTAGTAGATAATTATCGGCATCTCGCCCCGCGGGATCGGCTGCTGATCAGAACAAGCATTGAAAAAATGCTCGAACTTTCTGAAGCAGAATTGTGGGAACGCTGCCGGTTGTCATTCCTTCCCATCCTTCACAACTATCAGCAAGCAGCTGCTGGTACTGGCACTCCGCTTGATAGCGCCACTGAAATGTACCAGGCTTTCATCAAAAAAAGCAAAGAAGCTGAGCAGGCTGATGAGATCGTCACTGTCAATGGTTCTTCAATGGAGCCGATGTTCCATCACGGGCAAGATGTCTTCGTGGAACACACGACCGAGCTTTCTGTTGGAGATATAGGTCTGTTCGTCGTCAACGGCGAGGGTTTTATCAAAGAATGGGCAACAGACCATCTCCATTCACTGAACCCCGAATATCCCGACATTGTTCTTCATGAAGATGATCAGATCCGCTGCATCGGTCGTGTTCTTGGTACTGTAAATAAAGCGGACTATCCATCCGCCGAGGAAATGGTTGTACTTCAGGAACTCTTGAAAGAGAACGCCTTCGAGAGCTAATTTGCTTTCAAATCAAAAAACCGGAATCCTATCCGGTTTGTTTTCTATACCCTTTTAGAGGAGGAGACTGACATGAATGCACCTGTGAAATATGTGAAGGAGTATGTTGAAGTGATGGTTTCATTTGCCCCGGACGGAACAATGCTTCCCAGATGCTTGGTCTGGCAAGATGGGCACCGTTATGAGATTGACCGCATCAAGGCAATCCAGCCTGCGCCAGCGCAAAAAGCCGGTGGTCAAGGTGATCGTTACACAATAATGATCGAAGGCCACGAGCGCCATTTGTTCTTTGAGCACAATGCTGATTATGGAAGCGAAAAGCTTGGCAAATGGTTTGTAGAAAGGAAGGTGTAGCAAATGCCCAGGAAAACAGACATTCGTGATCGCATCCTTGCTTTCATTGTTTCATATCAGGAGGAACATGGGTATTCTCCCACCATGAGAGAGATTGCAAGTGGTGTGGGTGTATCATCTTCCGGCTGTGTTCACAGGCATATAACAGAAATGAAGGAAGCAGGCATACTCCAAGATACCACGGAAGCAACCCCACGAACATTAGCTGTCAATAAGGGCATTGCCTTCGATCTAAAAGGCGGCCATAAGCAGCGTGAGGTCATTCACGTCTGTTTGAAAACAGATACCGGAGAGAACATTGTTCTAACTTGCTGTCCGCAATCAGGTTTCCTGGATTTTGAAGGGCTATTTTACATCACAGGGATGCAAAATCGTTGCGGGCATGTTATCGCCTGTCATGAGCTGAGTGAAGCAGCCTATGATGCATTAATGGAAAGGGTGTCATGAGCTATGGAAAACATCATCCGGCATAGGCCAACTCCAGATCCAGAGTATCCAGAAAGAAAGATTTTGCGCTTGGCGTTTACTGGCTATCGACCTCAGAAAATGCCATTTGGCTTCAACGAACAGGATGAGCGTTGCATTGATTTCAAGAATCGGCTTAGAAATACAATAGAAAGCTTTATATGGCAGGGCTACCGTCACTTCATATCTGGTGGCGCACTTGGCATGGATATGTTCGCTGCTGAAACTGTCCAAGAGTTGAAAGAGAATTATCCTGGGATTGTTCTTGAAATGGTTTCACCGTTCGACGGTCAGGCAGACAAATGGCAGATGGAATATCGAGAACGTCATGATCTCTTATTCAGCCAGGCCGACTTAGTAACCGTAACAGGTCACGAATACACCAAATCGTGTATGTTCAATCGCAACCGCTATTTGGTCAATAATGCCGACATGCTTCTGGCAGCATATGATGGCCAACCAGGTGGAACCGAGATGACGATTCGATACGCTAAACATAGGAGGTTCATTCGATTTTGAGCTGATTGTTTGAACAGTAGAAGGCCACCCACTATAATGCGCATGTCACGTTGAGGTGTGGTTTATTCTCAGGAGGTGGCCACATGGTCACGATTACGAGAGATTCTGGGCTCTGCGCAGCCTTGGGACCAATCAACGCGGTAAGGTGTGTCGTTTCTCTATATGACAGGTGAGTATTCCGCGCCAAATTGTGCATCGCCACCGGGCAAATTGAGCATGGCTTCAGGCGAGATTGAGCACGGCTTCCGCACAGGTTGAGCACACGGTAAAATGTAGGTA
>JAUNIQ010000145.1 GCA_030535275.1 Bacillota bacterium
ATGTTGATAAGCCCAACTGAAATGAAAATGAGCATTTTCGGATAGACCTGTCCATGAAGTGATAAACACATTGTTAGCATGAGATTTGACGATTCCGCGCTGTGAGCATCTATCTATGACAATATCATCTCCGATGATAACCAACAGCTTTATATAAAGTGATTCCTACCAAATAGAGGAGTAAGCATGAAGAAGTACACGATTGCAGTCGCCGGTACCGGCTATGTGGGATTATCCCTCGCAGTGCTGCTGGCACAACACAATAAGGTCTATGCCGTGGACATCGTCCCGGAAAAAGTGGAGCTTATCAATAATCGAAAGTCTCCGATACAGGATGAATATATCGAGAAATACTTGGCTGAGAAGGAACTGGACCTGACCGCAACGCTGGATGCCGAGAGCGCCTATAGCAATGCGGACTTTGTTGTTATTGCAGCTCCGACCAATTACGATTCCGTTACCCAGCACTTCAACACGACTGCTGTGGAAAATGTAATCGAGCTGGTCATGAAAGCAAATCCGAAGGCCGCAATGGTCATCAAGTCCACAGTGCCGGTTGGGTATACAGTTTCTGTCCGGGTGAAGTACAACTGCAATAACATCATCTTCAGCCCTGAGTTTTTGAGAGAGTCAAAAGCCCTCTATGACAATTTGTTCCCCAGCAGAATCATCGTTGGTACAGATGCGGAGGATGAACGACTGACACAGGCCGCACACACTTTCGCTGAGTTGCTCCAAGAGGGCGCAATTAAGGAAAACATCGACACGCTATTTATGGGCTTTACTGAGGCTGAGGCGGTCAAACTGTTTGCAAACACCTACTTGGCTCTGCGCGTCGCATACTTCAATGAACTCGATACCTACGCAGAGAGTAAGGGTCTGAATACAAAGCAGATTATTGAGGGTGTGTGCCTCGATCCGCGTATCGGAACACACTATAACAATCCCAGCTTTGGATACGGAGGGTACTGCCTACCCAAAGACACCAAACAGCTCCTTGCTAACTACGCCGACGTTCCTCAGAACATGATGTCGGCCATTGTGGACAGCAACAGGACGAGGAAGGATTTTATCGCAGACCGGGTGCTGCGGTTGGCCGGGTACTACGGTTACGGCGAGGATAATCAGTGGGATAAGAATTATGAGAAGAACGTAGTCATCGGTGTTTTTCGGCTGACTATGAAAAGCAATAGCGACAACTTCCGCCAGAGTAGCATCCAGGGCGTTATGAAGCGAGTGAAAGCAAAGGGTGCAACGGTGATTATCTATGAGCCGACGCTGGAAGATGGAGAGAGGTTCTTCGGCTCTGTCGTGGTCAATGATTTGGAGAAGTTCAAGGAACTGAGCGACGCCATCATCGCAAACCGATATGACAAATGCCTTGATGATGTGAAAGAGAAAGTATACACAAGGGACCTGTTCGGCAGGGATTGAGGGATCCATTGTTGATCATATAGAACTCGACCGGAATGTCGTTAAACTATAGCAGTAGGAGAGATAGATGATAAAATACTCTGGTTTTCAATAAGTGTCCTTATTCCTTTGACCGGTTTCAAAACTATAGACGATACAATTGAGTCTGTAGTCCGCCAGGGATGTTCAGAGTGTGAGATTTTAATTCTTAGAAATGACATCCAAAGTTTGCCACAAGGGACCGACGTTGCAGAAAAAAATGTATCCTATCTGGACTCGGATTACTTGCTAAGAGAAATTTTTATTCGGGAAAAGGGAAAGGGCAATGCTTTAAATGAAGGAATACTCCGTGCAAAGAACAATTTGGTTTGTGTGCTTGATGCAGATTGTATCTTGAAGGAAAATGCACTTTCACAAGCAGTGAGACATTTTGAGAACGAGGCTGTGGTTGCAGTTGGTGGCCGCTTAGTTGTTATAAACGAGAATAGTTCTGCTTTAGAGCGGATTCAATGCTGTGAGTACATGAAAACCTTTCAGACTGCCAGAAGAATATTTGCCAAGTTAAACGCACAGTGCCTGATTTCAGGAGCATTTGGTGTTTTTCGTAAAAGTTCCCTGTTGGAAATGGGTGGGTATGATACTGATACGGTGGGGGAAGATATGGAATTGGTCCTTAGATTACAGGATGGAGGATATCACAAATCTGGTAATCAGATTGTGTATGATCCAACTGCCGTTTGCTATACCAGAGTCCCACATAGTCTCAAAAGATTATTGCATCAACGGGATAGATGGCAAAGAGGCCTGATGGATTGCCTGATTAAGCACCAGAATATGATAGCAAACCCGCGATATGGGATGTTGGGATTGGCGGCAATGAGTTATCAGCTTGTGGTTGAATTATTAGGACCTGTATTTTGGGGTGTTTATGCTTGCTTGTTGATGTGGGAGAAATCATCTCCTTTCTTGTCAATGGTATTTGTTGGATATGTTATGGCACAATTTGGACTAACAGTTATTTCTGCGCACATAGATGTAGATAAAAATATGAGGAGACTTTTGAAATGGTTGCCAAAGTTGATTTTAA
>JAUNIQ010000146.1 GCA_030535275.1 Bacillota bacterium
CGAAGAATGCTTCAACAAGCTATAACAAAAATGATGTTTACACAAAGGAAGAAGCTGAATACTTTGTTAACATGAGAGGAACTGACAGTGGCAAGTATCTGATCTGGGTTAACACATATTGCCAGAGACTGTATATATTCACAGGAAGCAAAGGCAACTGGAAACTCATAGATGGTATGCCATGGCAGGTTTCAACAGGTAAGGCAAGCTCACCAACAATCAGAACAATCGATCCAAAGGGCATTCCTACAGCAAGCATTCATAGGGGATACTATTCAATCAATAAAAAGCTGAAGAAGAGACACAATATTCCATACTGGAACTGTGTATCAGGTTATAATGCAATTCACGGCAAGAGAGGAAGCTGGTCAATCAATTCAGTTCCTAAGTCAGGTGGCTGCATGAGAAATACCAATGCACATGCACAGTGGATATACAACAATTGTGCAACAGGCAAGACAAACGTAATTATATTCTAAGTTGAGGGAGCACAATGAAAAAAGTCATAACATATGGAACATATGATTTACTGCACTACGGACATGTAAATCTTCTGCAGAGAGCGAAGGAACTTGGGGATTATCTGATTGTTGCGATTTCAACAGATGAATTCAACTGGAACGAAAAGCAGAAGAAGTGCTATTTCTCATACGAAGAAAGAAAACGTTTGGTTGAGGCGGTAAGATATGTGGACCTTGTAATTCCGGAAGAAAACTGGGATCAGAAGGTTACAGACGTTCAGGAGTTTAAGGTTGACACCTTTGTAATGGGTGATGACTGGGAAGGCAAGTTTGATTTCCTCAAGGATTATTGTGAGGTGGTTTATCTTCCTAGAACACCTGAAATATCCACAACACAGATAAAAAAAGATCTTAAAAAATAATGGGCATTAAAAGATATAAAAATGCAATAAGAAGGTCTAGGGCAAATAAAAGTTATTTGAAGTTTCTCGAGGGGCCTGTCAAGGAAAGCGTAGTTCTTTTCGAAGCAGGCCAGGGGAGAAGCTCAGAAGGGCAGATATTTGCCCTTTTAAGTTGTGAAAAATTCGAAGGCAGGAAGAAATACATTTCCGTAATGCCTAAAGCCAGAAAGCAGGTATGTGTCAGGCTGGAGGAACTGGGCATTTCAGATATTAAGCCTGTAAGCAGAAACAGCCTGGAATACAGGGAAATACTGGCATCTGCAGGTGAGATAATTACAGACGACGCTCTCCCGGCATACTTCATTAAGAAGCAGGGACAGAAGCTGACCATGCTCTGTCAGGATATAGCCGGCAGAAAGTACGGGCGAAGTAATCTGATTGAAGCGAGTGACCTGGGGCTAATACAGAAAACAATGCTGGAGGCTGATTGCCTTGAGTTTGAAAACGACACTGATGAAGCCGCGACGAAGCGAGAATTCATGATTGCCTGTCTTACGGCAGAAGGCGGAGTGAATCAGCCAAAGATTTTTTATGCAGGAGATTTGACGCGCCCGGAAAACTGTCACCTGGTTGAGTGCGTGCTTAAAAAAGAAGCAGCAGGGCAGAATGAAATTGAGGCTGCGGTTGTACTCTTTGAAGAGGACATTAAGCCGGCAGTGGCAGAGTTCATTCAGAAATTCGACGAGAGCATTGAATTCATACAGATAACAGCAGACGGCTCGGTCACTTTCCTTGATTATGTCTGGCAGAACCTGTACAGAAATCACGGATGGTTCAGTAAAAAAGCCGAGAAGCTTTATGAAAGAGAGTACAGACGAAATTTCAGCAGCATTGACAGCGGGGACATTCAAAGCATTAACTTTCTAAACACAGGATTGTACGAGCGCATTGAGGAGCTGCTGCTTTGCAAAAGCAGAAAAATCTTTCATCGTGTTCCTCCACTGTATTACAGACAGCTGGTTGATGTTTTCATGGCAAAGCCTGAGAAGCTGGAAAAGATGGCCGGGAGCTTTGACGAAGCAATCAGTTATGACATGGAGTTCGGAAGTGAAATCTGGGATTCAACTCCGGCTACGGGAATATATATTAAACCGTCAGGGATAAGAGTGTCTTCGGATTCAGACAGCATATGCCTGAAGATGAAGCTGAAGATTAATGGACTGAAATCAGAGGAGAAGATTGAGCCTGATGGAACATTTCTTATCGGTTCAACTCTCCATGAAAGAACATTTGAATATCCAATGAAGATGTCCGGGGACGGCAGCATCAGCGTGCAGTTCCCTAAAGAAGACATTAATGGATGGTACACCAACAATCTGCCGATGATAGGCTTTAAGGTCCCTTGGGGAAAGCTAAGAGTTCCGATTCTTACCGCTGCCAAATCAGGAGAAAAAGCCTATAGCACAGGAACAGGAAATGCTTTTGTAGTAAGGCAGAACTACAGACACCTTAGAATAATCATACGTGAAGACATGATTACCGACAGACCGCTTGAGAAGCTTAAACTGGGGGCTGCCTTTGCTCTTCACCTGATAACACCATGGCATAAACCGGTTATTCTATACGAGAAATACTGT